>JARFQX010000156.1 GCA_029287555.1 Rubripirellula sp.
CTTTGGTCTCGGTCGCCGTTTTCCACTGCAGCGGCGAGCTGGTCATCCGGTCGGCGTCCTGGATCAGCATCCCGCCGCTGATGAATCGTCGCTGGATGGAAGGGGCCGGCGTATCGAGTCGACCGACCTGCATCAGACGCACGTTCTCTTTCCACCGCGGCTTGGTCGTCAGCAACCCCACCGCTTCGGCTTCGAAATCGGGTGCCACGATCGCCTCGATGAACAAGCCCGGTTCGCACAACAACGATGCGGTCGCCTTGTCGACGGTGCGATTAAACCCAAGGACCGATCCGAAGGCGCTGAGCGGGTCGCCGGCAAGGGCTTTGCGACAAGCCTCGGCGAGTTTCTCGCCGGTGGCAGCACCGCAAGGATTGTTGTGCTTGATCACGCTCGCCGCCGGGCCTCCGAAACCGCGGACAATCTCGAGGGCCGAGTCCAGGTCAAGCAAATTGTTGTAGGAGAGTTCTTTGCCGCTGATTTGACGGGCTGCAACCAAGTTGGCCGATCGCACCGACGGGTCGCTGTAGACCGCCGCTCGCTGGTGCGGGTTCTCTCCGTAGCGTAGCTGTGTCTTGCGACGCATCGAAAGGTGAAGGCTCGATGGAAAATCACCCCCCAGGCTATCGCCACGAAGGTAGTCCGCGATCGCTCGGTCGTAGACGGCCGTGTGATCAAACGCGTCGGCGGCCAACTGTTCTCGAAGTGCGAGCGTGGTGCCGCCCGAAGCCTGCAATTGCCCGAGGATCTCACCGTATTGCTCGGGGCTCGTTGCGACCGCCACATCTTGATGGTTCTTGGCCGCCGCACGAACCAGACTCGGTCCGCCGATGTCGATTTGCTCGACGCAGTCTTCACGGGTGACGCCCGCCCGCGATGCAGTCGCCGCGAAGGGATAGAGGTTCACGACCACCAGGTCGAAGGGAACGATATCGTGTTCGCCGATGGCATCCATGTGATCGGGGCGATCGCGAATCGCCAGGATCCCACCGAAGATCTTCGGGTGCAGCGTCTTGACGCGGCCGTCGAGCATCTCGGGAAAGCCGGTGTATTCGGCGACGTCTAACACGTCGACTCCGCTCTGTTGCAGATGCCGTCGAGTGCCGCCGGTGCTGTAAATGCGGACCCCGGCCCGCTGTAGTCCGGCCGCCAAATCGGCCAAGCCCAACTTGTCACTGACGCTGATCAAGGCGGTGCGGATCGGTACGTTTTTCGACACGTCGCTGACGGGGGTTGTGAAGGAAGCGGCAAGCGGGCAAGACGAGGCACTTGTGTAATCGGCGAAATGCCCGCCGGTCAACCGGGCGAGCCCGCACGCCCGCCTCGCCGAGGAAAGCCTCACGTAAGAAAATCGCCAAGGAGGGAAAGCCCCACGTACGAAAAGCCCCACGCACGAAAAGCCCCGCGGGGAAAGCCGGGCTACGAAACGCGAACGGAGATTCCCGCTGCGGACATCACTCGCTTGGTTTCGGCGATGCTGAATTGACCGAAATGAAAAATGCTGGCCGCCAACGCCGCATCGGCTTTGCCAAGCAGGATCGCATCGACCAGATGTTGCGGGTTGCCCGCACCACCGCTGGCCACCACCGGGATCGACACCGCTTCGCTGACCGCCGCCGTGATCGGCAGGTCGTAACCGTCACACGTACCGTCGGCGTCCATGCTCGTTAGCACGATTTCGCCTGCCCCTAACTGTTCCACTTCTTTGGCCCACGGAACTGCCATCAACCCGGTTGGGGTGCGACCCCCGTTGATGTGGACTTCCCACCGTTCCTCACCGTCTTTTTGCACGCGTTTGGGATCAATGTTCACCACGATGCACTGGCTGCCAAAACGGTCAGCGGCACGGCGGACGAAATCGGGATCCTTGCAGGCAGCAGAATTAATGGACACCTTGTCGCAACCAGCCGACAACAAGGCGCGAACGTCTTCGATCGTGCGGACGCCACCGCCCACCGTCAGCGGCATGAAAACCTGTTCCGCGGTTCGACGCACCACGTCCAAGATGATGTCACGTTTCTCGTGGCTCGCCGTGATGTCCAAGAACACCAACTCATCGGCGCCCTCGTCCTCGTACCGTCGCGCCACTTCGACCGGATCACCCGCATCTCGAAGGTTCACAAAATTGGTACCCTTCACGACCCGACCATCGTGGACATCGAGGCAAGGGATCACGCGAGCGGCAAGCATTCAAGATCTAATCGGAAAGAGAAAGTGAAGTAGCGTCAGCAGGCAACGTGTCATGGGGTCGATTGAGGCGGCTTTGATGTCCCGAATCCCCGGGGCTTCCGCTGAACTCTCGGCGTTAACGTTCAGCCACGAAGAATCTCGGCCGCGACGCCGCAGCACTGCTGATGATAACCGCGACCGAACAGATTCAAGTGGTTCATCAGATGATACAGAACATAGACGTTGACGCGACGTTGCCAACCTTGGGCGAAAGGAAAAGTGTCGTCGTAAGCGTCGTAGAAGCAATCCGGGCATGAGCCGAAGAGCCTCAGCATGCCGAATTCGGCTTCCCGGTTTCCGTGGTAGACCGCCGGATCGATCAACACCGGTTGTCCGTCCGGCCCGCAAAGGTAGTTTCCGCTCCAAAGATCTCCGTGCAAGAGCGACGTCGACGGTTCGCTTCCAGCCAGCAGGTCGTCCATTCGTTGAACGATCTTGGCGGCGTCACGCTGCAAGGGGCGATCGGCCAGCCCCTGATCGGTGGCCCAACGCAGCTGGTAACCGATTCGATGTTCGGCAACGAAATCGGACCAGCGATCGCATGGCGTATTGATTTGCGTCGCGGAGCCGAGAAAGTTGTTCCGTTCTAGGCCAATCTGCTTTCCCTCGGTGACCTGGTGAAGTCGGGCCAGTTGCCGGCCAAAGGTTTCGAAGTAATCGGTCGACGGGCTCGCCTGGTCGATCCACTGCAGAATTAACCAGGCTTGACCGCCACGGCTGCCGACCGCAATCGGCCGGGGAACGTCAATTGCTTTGGCGTCGGCGAGCCGGTCGAGCCCGTCCCATTCGGCGTGGAAGTTATCCAGAAAGGAGGTCCCGTTTGATTTGACGAAGTAATCTCGCTCTTGCCCGTCATCGGTCCGAACGCGAACCCGCTTGGCATCACTGATGCAGCCACCGGAGACCCCCTGCTCCTTCAACACGGCGACCGGTGACGGCAGGAGCGACGAGAGAGCTTGCTGCAATTGACTCATCGTTTGATTGGAATTCAAAGGCCATAGTCGGCGGGCCGCTTGCCCTTGATGTACTTGCCGAATCCGAACGGCGTCGGAACGTAATCACCAACAATCGCAACGTCCAGGTCGGGCGCGATCTTGTCTTCCATTCCCAAGCACCAAAGTGACGCGTTGACCAACATCCGCCTGACGCCTTCGCTGGGAAGGTCATCGGCCGAACCCATGGTGGTCACAAAGATCCGACCGCCATGGTGGGTTCGGGTCCAAGCAATCGGCATCATCGGATCGTTGCGTTGATCGGTGACGGGGGGATCTTGCGGGCTCATGCCTGAAAGAATTTGTCCCTTGATGATGGCGTGTCCATCGCCCGAGAGGGGTAGCTTGACCTCGTAAACGTCCGTTGGTCCCCAGATGTCGCCGTCCTGGATGCCGCGAGCAATCGGGTGTTGCGGATCGGCTACGATTCCACGCGTCGATTCCTTGCCATGTTTGCCGTGATGCGAGACCCAAGTTTCACCGAGAATCTGTTTCCCAAATCCCCCGACGTATTCCGGGTTCTTGTTGTTCCACGTGTATTTCGCGTACTTGCGGTCCTTCGGGATATTGAAAGGATGTGTCGAGGTCCGCAGCGCCATCATCGGACGCCCCGCTTCGGCGTAGTCAATGATCCGTTTCATCTGGTCGTCTTCGAGATTGCGAAAACGCAATCCGAGAATCATTAGGTCGGCTGAATCGAGGGATTCCAAGCCCGGAATGTTGGTGACGCTCTCGGGATTGATTTCACCCGTTTGAGGATCGATTGGAAACAGCACCGTGCACTTGAAACCGTGGTGCACCGAAAGGATCTTTCCGAGTTGCGGGAGGGCTTCCTCGCTGCGGTACTCATGATCGCCGGCGACCAGCACGATGTGTTTGCCGGTGCCGACCTTACCTTCGCCCTGGCTACCCGGAAA
>JARFQX010000159.1 GCA_029287555.1 Rubripirellula sp.
AGTCTTACGTGCCGAAACCGAGAGACTCCTGGATGACTCTCGGTCTCGACGATTCGTTGAAGCGTTAGCTGACTATTGGCTCGACTAGCGAGAAATCGATGACAACTCGCCATCCACGACGCTATACAACGACTACGAATTAGACGAGACAGATAAGCTGGCGTCGCGGGAAGAAACGCGATTGTTCGTCGCGGAGCTGCTGCGGCAGGACTTGCCAGCACAGAACATTGTCGATTCAGACTTCACGTTTCTGAACGAGCGACTAGCCCGGCATTATGGCATCGAGGGCGTTGCCGGCACACCGATGCGCAAGGTCGAGCTGGACGAAGACAGTGTTCGGGGAGGCTTGATGACCCAGGCTAGCGTGTTGAAGGTCACGGCCAACGGCATAACCACGTCACCTGTAATGCGGGGCGTCTGGGTTACCGAACGAATTCTCGGCTTCGAAACGCCGCCACCGCCGCCAGTACCAGCCGGCGAGCCGGATATTCGTGGAGCGGTTACCATTCGACAGCAGATTGAAGCTCACCGGGCGGATCCCAGTTGTGCGGTGTGCCACGCCCGAATGGATCCGCCTGGACTGGCGCTGGAGAGTTTCGATGTGATGGGTGCTTGGCGAGATCGATATCGGGCCGTCAATGAGGAGGTGCCGGCACATCCCGGAGTCGGGCTGGACGGCCAAGTGTTCAAGTTTCACTTCGCACTTCCTGTAGACCCGAGTGGTCGTTTAATCGATGGCCGTGAATTTGATGATGTACGACAGCTCAAAGCGATGTTGCTCGTAGATCAAGAACAGATTGCTCGCAATCTTCTACGTCAGTTGACCATCTACGCGACTGGAGCACCGATTGGTTTCTCCGACCGGAGGGCGATTGAAACCATGCTGGAAAACACACGTCCAAGTCAATTTGGCGTGCGATCTCTCGTGCATCAGGTCGTACAAAGCGACTTGTTTCAACATCAGTAACTGAGATCTCACGCACCCGGCTGAAACAAAGGCAGTCGAATGAAGGAAAGAACTTTGAGTCGGGACGCTCGTCGTCCTGTTCCATTCCGGAATCGGTCGGTGTCGCGCCGGTCAAATCAAAGGGGTCAGGAGCATAATTGGTGGTTTGGGGATGATTAGCGAAGTGGAGTAGAGTCAGACGCCGCAGGGACTGGCTTGGCCACCCCAGTGACTCGGCACAACCGATCGATCCGTCCTCGACACTCGTCCAGGCAAGTGGGAATAGACCACATTCCGCGCCACAAAATCCGGTTTGCAGTTCGAGAACGTATCGAGCGATTGGAGCTAGTCGCATCGCATGTTGACGATTGGAATGGTCTTCGCACTCACAGATGGTCGCGGAGCTCTACGGCGTATGGATAACAGCAGTGTTGAGCCCGAACTGGTAACCCGGATTCCTTTGCGAGCGCCGTCGTTGGTTCGACCGCTGGAATCCTTATTGATCGTCGCCAGACGAGTTCTCCATCGAATCCTTTACATTCCGACGCTGCGCCATAGCAATCGTTCGTTGGAACCCAGATCGCGCTGAGTGAGATCACGTCGAGCGCCGACTATTTGGATGCGATTAAGGGTGCGAGGGTGACCTTTAGCAAGCTCGGCCTCCCACCCGCAAACCTCGCCGCAATTGCATCGGCCTCAGCGCCTTGGCGAATTCGCTTCGGCGCAGTCTCCGAAGTATCTCGGACTATTTTGGAGAAAACGTGCAGCGAATTGGCTGCAGTATCTTTACGAGAGTAACCGGAGGTCCAGCAAGAAGCCCTGCACCGGCTATCGGCTGGCGAAGGAGTCGAGCATTGAGGTGACAGGTCGACGGCCGTGGAGTCGTCATCATGTCCAACAGCGTTGAAACGATCTCAGAAAAGTACCTCACTGCCAAGAAACTCTCCGGTGGGACACGCAAGAAATACAAGTCGACCGTCACCAAATGGACGGCCTGGGGCAATGGGGTCGAAGTCGACCAGATCAACCGATCGCACATTCGTGACTTCCTGGATTGGGTCCATGACAAAGCTGCGGAAGATGGCGGTTTTAATCCTGGGCGAACCGCGAACAAAGCACGCGAGAATCTTCGGGCCATCTTAGCCTGGCCTTGGGAGCAGGACTTCCTGGCGAAGCTACCTCGACTCCCAAAACCGAAGGCACAACGAGATGTTGCCGGGCGTCACTATCTGACCAAGCCGGATCTCAACCCGCTGTACTTCGCAACTTACCAACTACCGCCACTTCGTGGCTGGACGCATCCTTTCACGGTGGGACATTACTGGCGTGCGGCACGGGTCGTGTTCTTCAACTACGGAGTCGATACCGGGACGGTGTTCAAATCGGCAGGCTTTCACGAACCAATCCTTTGACTGTTTGGCACACTGCTCACGTATCTCTCTCGAAGTGAGGTCGACGGGGACTGTATCCCGATCCCCCGTCAACGGTACGTCAAGCGACATCAAATCGCCGAGGGATTCTTTTGCCGACAGTTGCTTCACCAAACTGTCAACACGTCGGCTATGGGGGATTTAATTGCATGAACGACTCAGCAAGTCGAAGTGCCTTGCCGCTGTTTCCCTGCGCCTTGCGGATGTTCCAGCGCATTGGAAAACAGCGACCACTTGGCAACCATGTCGATGCCCATGCGCAGGTGGGAAGTTCCACCATGATTCTGAACAGAGATTCGATCTGCTGTTGCCGGGACTTGTTCATTCGTTGAACCGCTCCAGCTTGGAGTGTCCGCCAATCGAAGTATAAAAGCCGAATAACGAGGTCACCGCGATGAGGACCATGGCAAAGGCGCCATGTCCGAAGTACCACTGCGTGACATCGAGTGTCATCGGAAAGTTGCCCATCAATGAACCGGCTATGAGAAATGCCATTAAAGAAACGATACCGAATCGCACCAAGACAAAAAGGGACCACACTGCACGATAAAACGACTGGAATCACCGATGTCGCCGAATCACTCGTAAGCAGTTGTAGTGTTATCGACAAAATCATGAAGGCGACAATCACAGCACGACGTTCCGATCTCAAGGCGATCCGACAGATCAAGAGAACCATCACAATGACAGACGCTTGTGAGAACGGTTCTGCAAATTCTTCAACTGCTCTGCCAATCAGTTCCCGGGTCCCTAGAAGCGTGATTCCCTCTGGATAACGCTCAGCAGTAAGGTTTGTCGCAGCGGAAACCAAATGATTGTGAATGTTCCAACCCAGTGCGGTTACCACTGAGGAAAAATTCCAATCATCAAATCCCGACCGATGAGCGGGTCAAGAAGTCGCCCATCGAGAGCTCGAGACGATGTGATCAGGATGTGTGGCCACACACGACGAACAAACGGTTCTACTGCCATATAGTAGACCCAGATCATGACAGTTGAATACAGGACCTGCGACATCCCAAGCATGAAGATCCCGAGGTTCGATTCAATGTCCAGTGATATCCGACAATACGCAAGCAAGATCACTGTGTGCAGAATGAACACGCAGATTGCCAATCGCCTGGCGCCAAATCGATCGCCCCGCCCAGATCGATGGTTTTGCCAAGCCAGTCCAATTGCTCCTAATATCACACTCAGGAAGACTGCACTCACAAAAGGGTTCCTCTCCGGGATATAAGGATCATCGACGGAGTATTGATCCGCTTCAGGGATCACGCGAAAATAGGTTGGTCGATCACGAAATGCACCCGTTGTCAATAGAAACGTACTGCCGTCAGGGTCCGATCCTCTCCAGACTCCGAACGCATCGAACGTATCGGGTGGTCGCCACCAATGGTTTTCAACAGGCTCCAGCACTTGAATTCCACCGATTTCCCCACTCGTTTCATTGAACTCTGCTGACTCACCTGGAAGGTAGAATCCGATCTTCTCCGGTCGAAACCATTGTGACCAGGCAGGGGTCTTCGGTGTCGGGCTCGCATCAGCGGTGACTCTCGGAAGAGCGCGGAAATAGACGAGTCGCTTGTCACATGACAAAACGGCGCTCATCTC
>JARFQX010000182.1 GCA_029287555.1 Rubripirellula sp.
AAAGGTTGCGCCGGGTTCGACCAGTGATCGAATTAGCGGATTTGAAGACTGGATGCCAACACTGATGGAGGCGGTTGGTGCCAAGGACGCGATTCCGGCCGACATCGACGGGATTTCACTGCTGCCGACGCTGCTTGGCCAAGCGCAGGAGGACCGGCCATACCTGTATCGAGAGTTTCCGTCCTACGGAGGGCAGCAGACCATTCGCGTCGGACCGTGGAAGGCCGTGCGTCAAAACATGTCCAAAGGAAATCTGCAGGTCGAACTTTACAACATCGCGAATGACATTGGCGAGACGAAGAACGTGGCCGATGAGCATCCCGACGTGATTGCCGAATTGACCGCGATGATGGAATCGGTGCGGACCCCGTCGAGAGATTTCCCGCTTATCCCACTCGATCCCAAACCAGCACGCTGAGCGATCACCAGCGAGCAATGACTCACAAGCTAACAAGCTAACAGCGAGGACTGACCGTGAGATCCTCCGGGGGCAAATCCACCACGAAAATTCAGGAGTGATTCCTATGCTCTCTCGGCGTTGCATGATGACGACCACCGCGGCCCTCGTCGGCAGCTTTGCCACAGCTTCGCGCGGCTGGGCCGAACCGGCTACGAAACGCAAGTTCACGATGGATTTACGGACCGGTTCGATCGGCGTGCGGGCTGATCAACGCGAAGCGATCCGGCTCGCATCTCGGCATGGCTTCGAATCGGTGAACGCCGACCCCAGCTATCTGGGCAAACTCGAAGACGGCGAATTGAAGGAGCTCGTCGATCAGCTTCGTTCGGCGAATCTCGCCTGGGGCGCGGCAGGTCTGCCCCTCGATTTCCGCAACGATGAGAAAACGTTCCAACGGGGCTTTGCCGAACTTCCCCGGTTGGCCATGGCGATGCAAAAAGCTGGAATTACCCGGGTTGGAACCTGGTTGATGCCAAACTCCGACGACCTTCCCTACGTCCAGAATTTCCGCCAACACGCCAAACGACTGCGCGAATGTGCCAAGGTCCTCGCTGACCACGGTCAACGATTCGGTTTGGAGTATGTCGGCCCCAAGACGTTGTGGTCGGCCAAACGCTATCCCTTCATCCACACGATGGCGGAGACCAAAGACTTGATCGCGGAGATCGGGACTGGCAATGTTGGATTCATCCTCGACAGCTGGCACTGGTACACAGCCGGTGAAACCGTCCAAGACCTGCACACCTTGACCAACCAAGACATCGTCGCCTGCGATTTGAACGATGCTCCCAAGGGCCGGGCGCTCGACGAGCAGATCGATAACCAGCGTGAGTTGCCGATGGCGACCGGTGTGATTGATTTGAAAGCCTTCCTGAGCACGCTGGTCGCCCTTGAGTACGATGGTCCGATCCGCGCCGAGCCGTTCAACGCCAAGCTCAATGCGATGGAAAACGAGCAAGCGGTGGCGGCGACCGCCAAGGCGATGAAGCAAGCCTTTGCCCTGGTTGGGTGAGGCGTGCGCCATGATGAATCTCAATTCGTGCTCGTGCTCGTGCTCAGCGAAGCGGTGATCGTACTCGAAATGGACGGTAAGAATTGCGGCGGTCGATTCGAGCACGAGCACCGTCGCAAACGACTGAGCACGAGCACGAGAAGTCCCACGCTGTTTCAGAATCACGCACGCTTATTTGGTTGATCGAGCCTCGTTCAATGAAGAAAAGAGCTCGAAGCGACGTTCAGGAAGTTGTCGGCGTCGAGGTGGGCGTGCTGGTTTCGGTCGCTTCGGCCTTGGCCGTCTCCAGCGGCACCAGCAAGTCGGAGCGTTTCGCTTGGACGCTGCGTTCGGTGTCGTAACGTTGCTTTGCCGCAACCGCCTCGGCGCGGACCAGTTCGTCGTACTGTTGACCCGAAAGCACTCTCACCGATGACCCGAGCAATTCGGGATCGTACGTCAATCCAGCGTGGTTCTGGGCCGTCGCGTAGTGACTGAGATCGGGCTTTTCCCGATGAAGCTGCTCTTCCCGTCGCGCGATCTCTCGATCGGCAATCTGCCGTTCGACCCCTTCGGGATCTTTCTTGCGAGCATTACCAAAGGGGTCGTAGTCGTCGTTGGACGAAGTCATGCGATCCCACCAGGAGGGCTTTCGCCCGAAGATGCTCGAGACAATTCGATCGGATCGATTAACCATGTAGGTGGACACGGCCCGCCCGCGTTTAAAGAATGACGTGGGAAACAGCGCCGAGTCCCAAACGGTTTTCGATTCCTCCGCCATGTACCGGAGATTGGCGATCAGATCGTAAAGCAGCGAAAGCCCCGCCTCATTATCCTTCATTTGTTCGGCGGTCACCCCGTAGTTCAGGGCACGCTCGGCAAGGTAATTCAACTTGGGCGTCAGGTCGCGAATCCCACCTCGGCCCCACGTCTTGGCTTCACGTGCCACTTTTTGTTCGTTGTAGATATCGTTCAGGATCGAATCGACGAGTTCATTCCCGATCTCGCGCACCTCTTCGTCGGTCAGCTCTCGATCGATGTAGTCCTCGGTAAACCTGGGGAAGACCCGCTCGCTTACCAGTCGGATGAAACGGTCGACCTTGTCTTCGAATTTGAGCGCCAAAAAGATGCCGTGCTTATTCGCCCGACTGTTGATGAATCCCTGATCGATCGCATCGATCCCGTCGACCTCGTACAACACGACACTCCCCTTGGTTGAATCGAGCGTGCGTCGAGCCTCCAGTTTCCCGACATCCCGTTTGCGAAAGAAACCCCAAGAGGTATCGGTGTCCTCGGTGTCATAGCGGTGAACAATGATCCAGCGATGGAGCGGATCCTCGCGTTGCAATTTACGAGAGAGTTTTTCGGCCTCGTGCTTGAGCCATTCGGGCGAGGGTTGAAAAAGAAACGTCCGTTTATCGATGTCGAATTCGTGAACCGAACCGAGGGCAACATCGGCGTAATCGCGAGCCTTGCTGGCCGCGCCTCCGACAAACTCCTCGTTGGTAGCGACGAACTTGTTCCATCGCTTGACCTGACGAAGAAACTCACGTTGACTCTTGAGCCGGCTGGGAGAATCGCTGGTGTCGATGGGAATCAGCGAGTCGGCGAGCATCTCGGCGCCACCCGTTCGCGAGTCACCCACGACGTAAAAGTTGATGTCGTAATCAGCCGCGGCGCGTAACAATTGCGACTTGGCGAGCAGCTTGAAAGCGACCGTCTTTCCTTCTGGGGTTTGGTAGTAATTGTTCGGAATGATGATCGTCATGCCGCGCCACTGCTCAAGCAGTGACTGGTCCTTGTCGATGTCGCGCACCAAGTCAAGGAAGCCATAGTACGACACGTCCCAGACGTCGAGGCTGCTGCCAAAGTAATCAGCCAACTGCGTCCAACGCTTGATCTCGTTTACCGTCGTTCGCTGGTTGGCGACCAACAGGAAACGCGAACCGTCGTGGCGGACATACCTCTCCGAAACGCGAATCATCGCCTTGCGATAGTCGACGCAGCGATAGGCGTCGGCATCGTCGCTCGATTTCGGGCGCTGCAGGTCCAAATCGACTCCCACCGAGAAACTCTGATAGGGGATCACGTCGTCGGACTGGCGAATCCCGACTCGCGTTTCGATCACCTGGGTATCGCCAGGTCGCAGCTCACCGATCCGTTTCTGAAACGGCGAAGCCACCAAGTCGTAGTTTTGATCGCCATCGTCAAAGAAAATCACGTGCTTGGGATCGAGATCGCCGGCGAGGAAGCGAACGCTCGATCGCACAGCGCGATACAGGTACTTTTGGTCGAAGGTTTCCTGGCTGATATTCTTGACAGCCCAAATCACGCGGGTCGATTCGCCCGGCGCGAGACTGTGGAGTGCCGAGATCGGCGTCAGCTCGATTGGGAATCGAACCTGGATGGAATCGCCATTTTCGAAGTTTCGAAACGAACGCGAGATGCCGCTTTCCATCGACGCGATCGGATTGACGACGTGGTGCAAACGAAACGATTGGTTCCGCGGATCATCGACCACGTAGTCACCCAATCGGACTCGCAAACCAGCCTGGGAAAAGGTGTAGGTCTCCCCTGGCTCCAGCGGTTTCTGCAGAACCAAATCCGCCTGGTCGTAGATCAGCCATCGATCGGATTGCAGGTAAACGCGGATCTCGTAGTTGTCGGGAAGGGGCATGCCTCCGCAGTTTCTCACGACCAAGTTGTCGATCGAAATCAAACTGTCTGGTTCGAGAATCTCGTACTCGCTGGCCACATCAAAGGAGACGAGTTCGAGGTCGTAGGGTGATTCGTAATGGCGTTCGTTTCCCGACCGATCCATGACGACAATCCGCAGGCGTCCAGCGGCGCCCTGCGTACCGTCAGCGGCCCGATACCGAGAGGGCGAACCATCACGCCCATCGGGACCGTTGAAGCCTCCTGGATTGAAACGCATTACGGTGCGCGGACGACGCCGACCTTGCGAATCGGTGTAGTAATGCGTTTCGGTCCAGTGATAACTGCTGCCGCCTCGCCCGCCGCGTCCTCCTTTGCCGCCGCGTCCCGGCTCGCCGGCAAAACCGATGTCGCCGCCGACCAGGTTTCCCTTGAGCAGCATCAACAGGCCTTGATCCCGATCCCCGACGGTCAAAATGACCTCACCGCCGCGACCTCCCGAAGCACCATCGCTGGGGTCGCCCGCATCCCCACCATTGCCGCCTGGACCACCATTGGTGCCAGATGAAAAACGCGTTGCGTTGCGACCGCGGTAGCCCACGCTGCCCGGTTGACCATCACCGCCGCGACCGCCGTCACCGCCCCGACCGCCACCGCCTTCAATGAAGTAGTATCCCGCGTCGCCAATCGGGACTTGATCCGAAAAGGATGGGACGGCCTGTCCCCGCGCGGAGACTTCGCCCTGGAGTTCCATCACGTCTCGTTGGCGACCGCCCGCACCGTAGCCAATCCACAAGCGGACGTGGCCGCCGTCCTCGCCCGCTTGCGCCGCTCCCGCATCACCACCGCGCCTTCCATGCATCCCTGGCGATCGATCCGCCACCAAGAAGCTGTGTCCATCGGCACCATCACGCCCCCGTCGACCGCTGATGTCAATCTGTCGGAGCAACTCCTTCTCGCCATCGGAGGAGAAACAACCGGCATCACTGACGTGCGAACTGCGGACCGTCCTGGACGGGCGAGTTGGTCTCCGGTCCGACGAGACGCGAAGGTCGCCGAAAAGATCAGGTGAACTCGAAACGACGCGAATAGGGATCGGCAAGGCAGAGACCTCCAAGAGTCGATAGTCCGTAGTCTGTAGTCTATAGCGAAGCAACAGTCCCGACAGAGTATGGACTATGGGCGGGTGTCCGAGAATTCGAAGTAGGCCGAATCAAGCGAAGCGCCGATCCGGCACCGAACAACGATTGGACGCCGAGCAAAAACCATTGCCGGATCGGCGTCGCTGCGCTCCTTGATGCCGGCCTACACGTTGAAATGCCAGCGTCTCCCGCTACGGAATTTCCGGACACCCTCGACTACAGACTACAGACTACAGACTATAGCGATCGACCAGTTCTTGCGGCACTCGTTGCAGGACGCCGTTTCGGTCAATGACGGCCAAGGTGACGGTGGCATCGACTAGGACGTCATCACCTCGCGAAATCACATACTCGTGAATGATCTTGGCGGCGGTGACTCGATGGATCCGAGTGAGGACGCGAATCACATCGTCGTAGCGGGCGGGTTTGCGATAGCGGCAATCAATCCGAACGACGACGACCAACTGCCCCGCCTCCTCCATTTGACGGTAACAACCGCCCGAGGCTCGAAGC
>JARFQX010000320.1 GCA_029287555.1 Rubripirellula sp.
CGAGCCCTCGCCCCGCTAACTCGCTCACCCCTCGGTTGAAGTCGCTGCCGAGAATGAAGCGGTCGTCCGGTTCGTCCTGGACAACGTGCCGCACTCCCTTGAATGCGGCATCGTCCGTGAATCGGTCCAAAATCTCCGACACGTTCGGGTCAGCCAAGGGAACCCAGCCAACCACGCCTCGGATCAACGGCTCCTCGGCGGCATCCCGGAGGAGGTCCGTCGTCTCTTCCACCGTTTGGCGGGCTTGCACCGCTACGAAGCCGTCGACACCGCTTTCGGCCGCAACACCGCGAAGTTCATCGAGTGTGAAATCGCGTCGCAGCACCGACATCGAATCACTGATCCAGCCGTATTGCTCGGCCGAATAGGTCCACAGGTGGTGATGGCTGTCGATGAGCATTCGCGGGCACTGTCGTTGTTGGAGAGGGCTGTTGGGGAGGGCGTTTGGAGGGAGACGGCTTTGTGTTGAAGGCTTCCTTCGGGGGCGCCTCAGCGGGGCAACTTATCGGTTCGAGTTGAATTGATCAATTCTGCGAGCGCGACCGCACGCCGGCGATGCTCGGTGGTTGGACCTGAAGGCGGCGGCTTCAAATCGGTTGGGGGTGATCACAACCCAATCACGCTCCATGACCCGCAGCTCCCGCAGATTCGGATCGGCCGGCAAAAAGCACTCCGGTTCACACTTCTTGCAGCCACCCACAAAAGCTTGCCGATGCTCCCTGTGTTACCTAATCCAATCCCTTTCGCAATCGTACCGAGAACACGATTGGCTCGGCTGCAAGGAGCCCGCCTTCCCGGCTGTGGGCAGCCAGCCCAGGATCGAGTGTCTCGGAGTGAATGTGAGAAGCCTTTTTGTAGCAAGCCCATGTCCCAATTCGACACAGCCGACTTCGCCGACGACCAGGAGTTGCAAGAAGCAGCCCGGAAGGCCAAGCCCCGCACCAACACCCCGACGCCACGTGGGCGATCGGCACAGTCGCCGCTCGAGACTTACTTACGGGAAATCAACGAAACGGCTCTGCTCACGGCCAAGGAAGAGCTTGAGTTGGCAGAGCGGATCGGGAACGGGGACGTGCTGGCCCGCGACCGAATGGTTCGCGCCAATCTTCGGCTGGTTGTGAACATCGCCCGAGGGTACACGGGCAAGGGACTTGGTCTGCAGGACCTGATCGAGGAAGGGAATCTCGGCTTGCTGCGAGCCGTCGAGGGCTTCGATCCGACGGTGGGCACCCGTTTCAGCACTTACGCGAGCTACTGGATCAAGCAATCGATCAAGCGAGCGTTAATCAACAGCGCCAAGACGATTCGGATTCCCGCCTACATGGTGGAGTTGCTGAGCAAGTGGCGGCGGGCGACGGCCCGCTTGAGCGAAGAACTCGGACGTACTCCCACCAACGAGGAAGTCGCCCGCGTGCTGGGGCTGCCAAAGAAAAAGCTGCCGATCATTCGCAAAGCGATCCGGATCAGCAACAGCACCCCCCAGAGCGATCAAAGCGACTCAGGTTGGTCGCTCGGTGAGATGGTGATGGACGAGCGACTCAAGGCACCCGACGAAGAGATGCTCGATCACGACATCTTGCGGCACGCCATGGAGTTGCTCGGCGACCTCGATGACCGCGAGGCCACCGTGTTGAAACTGCGATTTGGACTCGGTGGCGAAGAGCCCAAAACGCTCAAGGAGATCGGCGCCGAGCTTGGGCTCACGCGGGAGCGAGTGCGGCAAATCGAGACCGAAGCGCTGCGACGACTGGCCGACGGTTTGACCGACCCACGCGAACGGGGAATGTGATCGGGTGAGAATGGCACCGCCGCACGCCAGCGGACGCGCTGGCGCGGCGTCGGCATCGGAGGGGGGAAGCGATACGTGATGGCTTGACCGGCCCAAGCCAAGTAAAATCGGGGTTCGTGTTTGCTTCCTCCCACCCCCTCCATGCCGCATCCGAGACTTCGTATGCCTTCCAACCGAGTACTTTTTCCGACCCGAGTTCTCAATAGCCTGCTACTGGCCGTCGCGTTTTCGTTGACCCTCCTGGCCGCGCCGCAAAATGCGCTCGCCGACGATCCGCCGAAGGATAAACCACCGGCGACCGAGGAGGCGAAGCAACCGGACGCCGCGGAAAAGGCCCCCGAGAAGCCTGTCGAGGACGAGAAGCCTGTCGAGGACGCGAAGGCTGTCGAGGACGAGAAGCCTGCCAAGGGCGCGAAGGCTGAAGAAAAGAAAGAGGCCCCAGAAAAGAAGTTAGACGCGAAGAAGCCCGCAACGAAAGACGCCGATGGCAAGAAGAAGGAAGAGAAGAAGAAAGAGGAGCCCCCCAAACCGACTTCAATCTTCCCCGATAAGGCACTCGAAGAGGCCGTCCGCGAGGTGGTCTTCGAAAAGCGATACAACCAGGAGCCGATCACCAAAGAGGATGTCGCCAACATTCCTCACGTGATTGGTCGTGGAAGAAAGATCAAGAGTCTTGAAGGCCTGCAACACTGCAAGGCTTTGATGAAGATTGACCTGGAAAACAACGAGATCAGCGACCTCAAACCGATCGCCGAACTAACGCGGCTCATCTCGGTCTCGTTCGCTGGCAACAAGATCCGCGACATTTCCCCCCTCGAGAAGCTGACCTCGCTGCAACTGCTCGACCTGTCGCGGAACGAGGTCGAAAAGCTTGACGCCATCAAGGGGATGACGAACCTTCGCGATTTGTGGATTGCCGAGAACAAGGTCTCGGACCTCTCGCCAGTCGCTGATCTCCCCAAAATCTGGTTTCTCGATGTCGCAAGAAATCAGGTTTCCGATCTGCAACCGGTTGGCAAGCTGAGCTGGCTGACAACGCTGGACATCAGCGGAAACCAAGTCGAATCGCTACAACCGCTGACTTCGCTCCGCGAGCTGGACATGTTGCTGATGTCGGGGAACAAGGTCACAGACCTGACGCCGTTGGTCGACATGTGTCGCCAGGATGCCGAAGGGGACCGGCAATTCGCGCCCTTCCTGGAGGTTTACCTGGGCGATAACCCAATCGACAAAGGCGCCAAGCAAGAGCAGATAGCCGAACTCGAATCATTCGGAGTGGATGTCTACGACAAGTAGCCGCCCAGTCATTCTCGAAGTAGGCCGAAGTAGGCCGGATCAAGGAGCGCAGCGACGCCGATCCGGCATTGATTCTCACCCCGACATTGCATCGTAGTTCCATGCCGGATCGGCGCTTCGCTTGATTCGGCCTACCTTGCTCCCCGCTTGCTACTCGCCGCTCAGCCATTCGTCGAGGAATCGATACGTTCCGACTCCGTGGATGGTATGCGGCCCATCGAAGAACTCGATCTCGGTTCGCTTCGACAGCCCCAACTTGTTGTAGTGGCGACGGACCTTGGCATACTCCCAGGCGACCCAGTGATCGACGCCGACGCCGTCGTCGTGACCACGTTCGACCATGAACGGTCGCGGCGTCATCAGCATGGCAAGCTCGGCGTAGTTGGCGAGTTGTCCCATGTTCCACTCGAAAATCTCATACTCCGGGGTCCAGACGTAACTGAACGGCGCGTCGGTCGATGCATTCTTTGCCACCCATTCGTTGAAATCGGCGCTGCAGATCGATAGCGCATAACCGGGCTCCCGATCTGTTGGGGGTAACAGTGGGGGCACGCGCACGGCGGTCTTACCGCCATAAGACAGGCCGTAAAATCCGATCCGATCGGAATCGACGCAATCGAGCGACGCGAGCCAACGCAATGTCGCCCGATGCTGCTCGATGATATAGCTGAACAGAGATCGACCGAGCGGATTCGATTTCCTCTGCAACGTTCGAAAGGCGTCGCGCCCTCGATAGGGGTTCTGCGGCGCGTAGACGATATAGCCGCGACGAACCAACTCCTCACTAAACGCCTTGTAGGCTCGATAGCCTTGGGACTCGGGACCGGCAATCGTATCCATTGGCGTCCCCTCCAATCCGTGCTGACAAACCACCACGGGTCGACGCTCGCCTGATTTCAAGTCTCTCGGTAGCAACAGAATCCCACCGGCGATTACATCGGGATAGACGTCCAACACCACCTCGTATCCCACGTAGTCAGCCTCTTGAAGAATGCGGCGTGTGCGAGGATTCGGATCGAGGGTGGGCTTGGGAAGCTTCCCGATCAACTCACGATGAATCCTCTCGCGCATCGCTGCCGCGTCGCGGACCCAGGACTCGACCGATGAGCGATCGAGATCGCCCCAGATTTGATCCCGCTGGCGATGGCTCAACTGCAGGAGTCGCTGCGTGAAGCCCGTCATCTGCTCGACCGTGCGGCGTTGACGATCTTGCGCATCGGGAAAACCGTTTCCGAAGCGTTCGGGGTTCTTGGTCGGACCATCCGGCAGGTCTGCCGGGACACACTGGCCGATGATCTCGTGCAGGACCGGACCATCGAGCGGAACGCGGAGGGTCGAGGAGGGAGCCGATTGATGCAATCCGCCGGTCGCCGACTCGGCTGCCGACTGGCTGAACTGGCTCCAAAGCCTTTTCGCACGTTCGACCTCCTGCCGAGCCGATCGAGAGTCGGGTCGCACGACGACGCCTGGGGCCGCGATGTTCCGAGCACCCTCGGGCGGACCGTCAATTTCAGGGATCTCGACGTCGTGCTCGACGTACAAGAACCGAGGCGCGATCATGCCAGCCAGTTCGGCATCCCCGAACTCGGTCAACAGTCCCCAAACGTTTCGGTAAATCGGCTCGCTCCAAACCTTTTCCCGGGCATCGAAATAGCCACTGACGACAACCCAATCGATACGAGGATCGATCGCCCCGGAATAGAGCGCCAACAACCCACCCTCGCTGACGCCAAACACACCGATCGGCAGGTCATGCCGGGTCGTCGAGTTCCGATGTTCGAACTGGTCGACCGCCGCCAGGACTTTCTGGACCTCGTAGCCGATGACGTGGCGTCCCAACTCGAAAGCCTGCCGATAGATAAACTCGCGGTGCGTCAAGTTGGTGGATCGGCCAATCGATTCATTGCGGCTATAACGATGATCGCGATTGACCAACGTGGGGATCAGTACCTCACACCCTAGCGCGGCGAGTTCGGACCCGAATTGAGTCGGGCACTCTTCCAAGCCAGAAATCATCTCCGGGGTCCAGTCCGCATCGGGCAGAGCGATCACACGGGCGATCGGATCTTCCCTCGGGCACAAGAACAGCCCCTCGGCATCGATCCCATCGAGCGTCGGCCACCGCACCGCATGGATTTCGAAGTCATCATTTGCGGCGACCAACGACGTGCGATCAACCGTTGCCATGAGTTGAATGCCCCGGGCTTCCACTCGCGAATCGACCACTCCAATGCGCTCACGAAACTTCTGACGGTAGGCTTCCAGTTGGTTGGCGCGCGCCACCGATGAGGGCTCGTCCAACTCCCAACGAGATTCCCTTTCCCGCGCCGCCCTTTCGATCTCGCGAAGCGCGAAGCGGTCGATGCCGGCGACCATGACTTCGTCCAAAGGTCGGACTTCGGCGAGGAAGTCGGTGCCCGGTAGCGCTTCGGCACTCGGTGTCTCCACTGCGGAAGAAGGTGTTTGGGCGTTGACCGGATCCGGCGCGAGCGACGCGACGCAGCCGAGACAAAACACGGCGACGAGCTCTGCTGCGATGAACCTGCTCATGAGTTGCCGCACACAAAGGACCTCGAACGATCCGAAGAGGGCCGGCCCCTTTCGAACGAGAACTGAATCACCAAGGAATCGAATTACCTGCATCAGGTCCGACCCCGAGCCCGACCGCTATTTCGCCCAGGTTCTAAATTGCCTTGCCGCCGAGGCACCGCAATTCGTCGTCCACGCGGATCAACAGTCGGCCTTCGGCGAAAGCTGGCGTGGCGCCCACGGGTCCGCCCAAGTCAATCTCGCCCAGCTTTTCGAACTGATCACTGGCCCGCAGCACCGTCGCCTCGCCACCCAGGCTGATCATTAACAGCTTGTCACCGACGGCGATGGGTGACGCGCCGTAACTGCCTCCCAACCGCTTTAACCACAACGTTTCGCCCGTCTCCACGTTGACGCACGACGCGAGCCCCTTGTCATCAACCATGTACAAGCGATCGCCGCGCAACACGGGCGTGGGAACGTAGGGCGCGCCACGCTCGATCCGGTAGACCTGCTCGGGTTGTTGACCGGGCTTAGGAATTCGAACGGCGACGAGATGATTGCCGCCACCACCGCTGCCCGAGCTGCCAATGGCGAGATCACCAGCGATCAAAGGCGTGCTGCAAACTCGCATATCGAACACCTTTAAACTCCAAAGCATCTTGCCGGTCCTTGGGTCCAGGCCGAACATTCCGTCGCCCGTGTTGGCATCGATGATTTGAGTGACTCCATCCATTTTCGACACGGCGGGGACTCCGTAGCAGCTTCGCGTGGCGGTCAAGGGTGTCTCCCAAATCGTGGCCCCGGTATTGCGATCCACCGCGATCAAGCGACTCGTTCCCGGAGACTCGCCCCGATCCAACTGCTCGGCCTGTTGCGAATTGAGCAGCAGCACGATGTCGCCGAAAATCCGTGGCGATGTTCCAAATCCGTGCTGCGACTGCCACGTCCCAAAATCGCGCGACCAGATCTCGTTGCCGTCGTGGTCGAAACATTTCAGGTAGGTGTGCTGGGGGTCGGCAAAAGCGATGAACACATTCTTGCTGTCACCGGCGGGCGTACCCGATGCAAATGTGTTGCGTGAGTGGAGGTGGTATCCGCTTTGGGCAAAATCCTCGCTCCAACGAAGTCTCCCGGTCGCCAAATCGAGTGACTCGATCGACAACATCCCCGACTCCGGTTTGGAAACGAGGTAATAGACCTTTCCGTCGACCACGATGGGCGAACCAACGTCGCGCGAACCAAGCTTTCGTCGCCACGTGTAATCGGAATCGTCCCAGGTGGACGGGATCGCCGCGTCGCCCGCGTCACCGCGGCCTTCCTGGCCGTGAAAGCGCGTCCAACCGACGGAGGACTGAGACATCGAAGCCGGAGCATTGACGGCCGAAACAACGAACAGGAGCGCCAGCAACTTCATTCGGAGAACGTTCATGGTTTATATCGTGGACTTGGCAAACGTTGGAAATCGGTTTTGGGGGTGACGATTAGGCCGAGAATGTCGATTCCCTTCCCAACCACGACGAGCATTGTAATGGGAAACGCTCGGCGTCCCTAATGCCGGGCCAGCCACGGCCTAGGATTTTATCCGAGGACAGGGCGATACGCCGAAAAGCCGTCTACGGAAAACCCAATCGATACGCGGGGACGCTGGGACGCAGCGTTGCCGAGGGATGGTGGCAAGTTCCTCCGGCGGCCCGGCGACCTGGCGTCTCTGCGTATCGAGCCGCTGCCCGGAGACTCGATACTCGAGATGCGAGGAGGGTGTCCGGGAATTCCGTAGCGAGAGACGCTGGTATTTCAACGTGTAGGCCGTGATCAAGGAGCGCAGCGACGCCGATCCGGCAAAGGTTCTTGCTCGGCGTCGAATCGATGTTCGGTGCCGGATCGATGTTCGGTGCCGGATCGATGTTCGGTGCCGGATCGATGTTCGGT
>JARFQX010000345.1 GCA_029287555.1 Rubripirellula sp.
TGTCAGAATTTACCACTACGGTGCCGCCGCCCGCCGTTGGACTTTCAACCGAGTCGACTGCGATTGTGTCGCCATCGGGATCGGAATCGTTGGCCAGCACATCGATGATCTGCGAGATGTCTGATTCGGCCGTCGCGCTATCGTCAACCGCGACCGGGTCACTGTTCGGTGTGTCGTCGTCAACGATCCAACCGGTTCCAGAAGTGTCGCCTTGATCGGCACCGACGATATTTGTCAATTCGACTGAATAAGATTCGAGGGGTTCTGGGTTGGCGTCATTGATGGTCGGCACGAGGACGTTCTTCGTGGTCTCGCCCGGCTGAAAAACAAGCGACGTTGAAACTGATTGAAAATCACTCCCGCTCGTAGCGGTTCCATCGACGGTGCTGACGTCGACCGTCACCGGTTCGACCGTCGCCGCGGATAGACTGACAGTGAACACCGCGGTAGAGGCCGGCCCAAATCGCACAATGTCCCCATGCGGCTCGTCTTCCTGCTGGAAAGGCATTGCAACCAACGAGGTGTCGTCAACGAGAAACTCGATATCGTAAGCTCGACCTACAGGCGTGGCGTAGGTGTCCTTAAACGAACCGGAAACCCCATCAAATCTCAAAATCCCGTTCTCGCTGGGCACGAACAGATCCAGCCCTGTCCCATCGGGATCCGCGATTCGCAAATTCCGTGCACCGGCAAGTCCTGCTGTGCCTTTGAGAATAAAATCGGGACCGGATTGGTTGTCGGGATGGGGTAATCCAGAAGCATCGAATCGTTTGACGCTTGAAAGATAGCCCTCATTGGACAATCCAAGATCGGTCACATAGAGGTTTCCTTCGCTGTCAAATTCAAGCCCCGACGCATTTTCGAACTGTCCGATCTCCGTAGTAATATGAGTATCGAGGAACTGTCCTGGATTCGCGCCAAACGGCCCCTGGTACTTGGCAACCTGTGTCCCGTTCTGCGCGTAGACACTCACCAGAAGATTATCCTCTGCATCAAAAACCAAGCCGTCTCCGAGTGCGCTAAAGTCAGTCGCAGTTTCATGCACAAAGGTAGCGTCGTCCGGATTGGCTGGATCGATTCCAAGCGGGTTGCCTGTGAGTCCATCGAAACGAAGGATCTTGTCCGTCGCATAATCGGTGACGTATAAGTGGCCGTCGGGTCCGAACCTTGCAAGCCGAGGTTCTACCATGCCGCCGCGACCTTCAGGAATGAACACCTCCGGCTCGGAAGCACTTTGTGGATCGAACCGGCGGATGTTGTTCGTTCGCAATCGCACAGAAACATAGTGGTCAGCAAATCCGTCCGCGTCGTAGTCGGGACTCGGTCTGATAGACCAGCCAGCGTTCCCCGGAGCGGCAACCGTCGTCAGTGGTATCACTTGGCTGTCACCTTCGGTAATCGTCGCGTCACCGACTGAAATCGTTGGCATCGAGGGAGTCAAGGGAACGCCGTTGATCCGCACGTTATCAATGTTGATATCGGCGGCTTTTCGGGACGTCTTGCCTGCGAACCGAATGCTGAAGTCACTGATCAAATAGCTCGCGTTGACTGTAATCGTCGAATCGTTCCAGATGCCCTCGGGGGACCAATCGCCGTAAATGCTGTAGATATTATCCCAACTGGAACCGTTAAACATTTGCACGCGAACATTGTCTTGTTGTCGTGCTTGTTTGTCGATCGACCAGGAGAAGTCGACTGTGACGTCGGTGTAGTCGGTGAGGTCGATCGGCTGAGCCAATTCGAGATAGGCAAAGTCAAACGTTGCGGCGCTATCCAACTCAGCCGACCAGTTGCCGTCGCTGGCGGTCGCAGTTGAGCGCAGCCAGTCGCTTCCGCTGCCATATTCAACCCAGGCACCATTCCAATCGTTTGGGTCGCTCCCCTGTTCAAAACTGTCAGCGAAGATCACCTCCGCGGCCAACAGTCTTTTGGCTTCCAGTGATTCAAATCTCAGCCGTCGGCGACTGCGTTTTCGCGGTTTTCTCGCTTTGAGGGATTTTTGATTGCGTGGAAGCATGGTGGTCTCCGTAGTAATCGTTCGCCGGCAAAAAAAGCCTTAGCGGTTGAAATCAGCGATGCCAAAGGGACAAGCGTTGACGAGCATCGATGTGCTTCAATATTCAATGCGAGAGAAGCCCCAGGAACTTCCAAACAAATTCGTGAAAAACCAGAAATCGCCTCACCGCGAGAGAAAGCAGAGATTTGCTCGGTGTAAGGTCACGATCAATGATGCCTGTTTGCGAGCTTGATGGACCGCGCCACAGAAGTCCGAGAACGGCGCCAGCCGATATTGAATCGGTGGCGCTTGCTTTCGCGTGAATCGGTTAAAAGGGTACCTCTGACCCACTCCATCACGAAATTGGGACCCGATGCACAGTCACCCGGTCGGGAACTCGGGTGCAATGGCGAGCTCAAAGCCGCGTCGTATCATCATGGAAGACTTCGCGTTGATGCTCATTCGCACGATCATTGCGTTTGATACGCCAGAACGCTCACTTCAATGTGAACATTTAGTTTTCCGTTGTTCACTTCACGAAAGTCATCATTGACGGTGAGAAACAGATGCCCCTCTTCGTACGTGACCGTTTCCATTTCCTCGCCAACAAGAAACGGATCCCCGTCTTTCCCAATGCGTCCGATTAGGGCAAGACCTGTTAAATGATTGACAGGCCAACTGCCAAGGAAAGGACGTGCATCGGGTCGGTCATGAAGTCCGTTGGGCCCGATCTCTATGCCACGTCCGAAATCGTAGGCTCCCTTGGCACGAATCGTTATCTTCGCGCCGGGTAAAACTTCCACGCCGGTATCTTGCCAATCACGCCGAGAATCTACGTTGATTTCGGTCGTGGTTGTAGTTTCCGTCAACGCGGCGCTTTCTAGACGTTGAGCAGTCTCTCCTGAGGAATCTCCAGCGCGGTCGGTGTGTCCTGTACGGTCAGCGACTCGCGAGTAACAGCCGACCACTAGGACTACACCGACAAGTGTCATTGCATGAAGGCACTGCCAGATCATGGTGCCGCCCTCCAATCGAGGTACCTGTACGAAGCCTTTCACGACGCTTCGGCCTTTAAACACTAATCTTTCAACGCCGCTCGGTATTCTTCGAGTTTTTGGGCCGCAATCTCCGAGTCGGGCCTCAAAGCAACGACTCTTTCTTGTGTTTCGACGGCACGCGCAATCTGGGAATCGTCGAAGTAATCGGAGGCCAGTCGATGGAGAAAGTTGGCATTAACGGGGTCAAGCTGAACCGCGCGTTCTCGGTGCTCGATCACTTTTGCCAAATTGCACTTGCCGAGTTTGTAGATCGTCGCGAACTGATCCTCCACAGTCGATAAGTATTCCCGGAGAAAGCGTTGGGCTGATTCCCGCAGGTCTTTCTCAACAAGACGATACCAACTGGGCTCTTCTGATCTCCACGCCTCATAGC
>JARFQX010000422.1 GCA_029287555.1 Rubripirellula sp.
CGGTAACTCCGGTTGCCGGCTTGGAAACGACCGAAGCGGGAGGAACGGCCCAGTTCACCGTTGTGTTGGACAGTCCGCCGCTCGACGATGTGGTGTTGCGGTTGACGTCCAACAACCAAGCGGAGGGCACCGTTTCCGACACGTTCCTGACATTCTCGGCGGCCGATTGGTATCAGCCGCAAACCGTTACGGTGACGGGCCAGCAGGACCAGATCGACGATGATGACGTCACTTATGCGATCGAAATTGAAGTATTCTCGAGCGAGGATGCCGAGTACCTGTCGATCGATCCAGAAGATGTCGTGCTGGCTAATTTGGATGACGATATCGCGGGCATCGCGGTCACTCCTATCGCCGGTTTGGAAACCAACGAGGATGGAAGCACGGCTCAGTTCACGGTCGTCTTGCAAAGCAAACCGACTGGTGAGGTCTTCGTCTCGGTGAAGTCCAACAACGAGGCCGAGGGCACCGTATCGGATGCTTCGCTTACCTTCACCCCAGACAACTGGGACAAGCAACAAGTTGTCACGGTTACCGGCGCGAATGACGACGAAGTCGATGGTGACGTCGTTTACGTCGTTAGCCTGGGACCGGTGAGCGGAGAGGATCCCAAGTACACGCCACTGGATCCAGCCGACGTTCTGCTTACCAACTTGGACAACGACGATCTCGTCGCCCCACCCGAGGTGCTCGCAGTCGAGATCCAGGGCGGCATGACCCATCGCTCCTATGTCGACTCGATCGCGATCCATTTCAATTCGCCGATGAACTTGGGGGCCTCGATTCTCGATGCTTCGATTACTTCACTCGTTACGCTGACAAACCTGGGAGTGGATGCCGACAGCGATCCGAATACTCCCGTCGCGTTTACGGCAGACCAATTTCAGTATGCGTACGACAGCAATTCTCAGATCGGCACGCTTCTCTGGTCGCTCGATGCCTTCGCCGGTGGCATCAAATCACTGGCAGACGGCTACTACAAGCTGACGCTTTCGGGGGCGATAACCGATCTTGTCGGCACCGCACTCGACGGCGATGGCGACGAACAGCCTGGCGGGAACTTCGTTCACTACTTCCATCGCTTGAAAGGAGACGTCAACGCTGACCGGTCAGTGAACGCCCTTGATATCGGTATTGTCAATGCCGCTGCCGGCAGCATTCCCGGCCGGTCTAATTGGAACCCAGAAGCCGATTTGGATCGCGACGGACGAGTGACCGTTTTGGATCGGATCGCCGTCTACTTTCCAGACAACAAAGAGATCATCGCGCCGAGTGATGTAAGCGACAATTCAGCGGGTGCGGTGATGGCCACGTTTGACTCTGCAGGCGAACTGGCGGTGACCTGGGTGAGCACGATGTCGTCGACGTTGCATGCCGATGACGACATGGATTGGTTCGTGTTTGACGCCCCGGCCACAGGCACGCTGGACGTTGCGATCTCGACCGCCGATGGACCAACGCCTCAGATCACACTGTTCGAGGTCGCGGGCGATAGCCAGCCGATGCGCGAGGAAGGTTCGAGCCGCTCGCTGACGACAACGACAGCTGTGGAGGGCAGGAGGTATTTTGTCCGTGTCGACGCCGGCGATCAAACTGGATTCTCCCAGTCGGGATATGAGGTCGAGTTTACCCTTTCGCAGTTCGACGATTACTTCTCTTTGACCAACACGCACTTGGTTCACGCCGACTTCGATTACTCGGGGGGCGGATATGCCATTGCGATCATTGACACGGGCATCGACTACAATCATCCGGCCCTGGCTGGACGCGTTATCTTGGGGCCAGACTTTGGTGACGGAGACGATGATCCGATTGACACGGTCGGTCACGGGACGCGGGTGGCGGGATTGGCCGCCAGCGCTGATCCCCATGCACCTGGGGTTGTGCCCGACGCAGATCTGATTGCGCTGAAGATCACTCCTGACGGATCGCTCTCTGCATCCATGACCGCGGTGGAAGAGGCACTGGAGTGGGTGCTGCTCAACCGCGAAGCCTACAACATCGTGGCGGTTAATATTTCGTTCGGCTCGGGCAACGTGGCGAAGGGAACGACAATCGCCGATATCGAACCGTTATATCGGGCACTGGCCGATCAAAATGTCTTCATTGCTGCTTCAGCTGGAAATGCGTTCCACGTCTACGACAGCAACGAAGGTCTTAGCTCACTGGCAGCCAGCAACGCCGTGGCGGCGGTGGGCGCGGTCTGGGACGGCGATCACGGACCCGTCGCGTTTGCCAACGGGTCGGAGGATTTTGTCACGGCACCCGACCGAATCGCTTCGTTCTCACAGCGAGGTAGGGGACTCGACCTGCTCGCACCCGGAGGCGGCCTGACCGTGATCGACACGTCGGGTGAGCTATCGGTGGCACACGGGACTTCCATGGCCTCACCACTTGCCGCCGGTGCTTCCGTGGTCTTGCGTCAAGCCGTCGACGAACTTGGCATTTCGGCTTCGCCGGGGCAACTCCTTCAGGTGCTGGCCGACAGTGGCGTGGTGGTCAACGATGGCGACGATGAAGTCGACAATGTGGTCAGTACGAATCGTGCGTACTCGCGGCTTGATCTGCGTGCTGCGATCGATTGGCTGATGACCCATGCCAACCAACTTCCCGACCCAGGACGCGACGAAGCCTCGAGCACGGTTGATGACTCGCCGGGGACTCCCGCGGCGATGACGGAGTCGATTGAGTTGGGTTATAGTCGGCTAGACCAAGTTGCCTTCCGAGCTTGGTCGGCCCTTGAAGCCTCCACCGCGAATCCCGGGCTGGAATCGATCGCCGAGTCAAGGAACCAGATCGACAACTTGTTTGCCGGTGTGTGGGATCATCTTCGCTCGGGGGCGGGCTCTGGCGGGCAGCTGCTA
>JARFQX010000425.1 GCA_029287555.1 Rubripirellula sp.
GTATCTGTAGATGCCCCGCACAGCACTTGGTTGCTCCCGCCCCTCGCGATAGTAGATAGACTCCGATCGCGCCTCGGCTGCTTGAACTGTTACTTTCGAACGCCGAGTAGAGAATTGCCTGTCCCCCTGGCAATGCATCCACGATCCGCATCCATCTGTCCTCCCGTCCTGGAATTTCCAGTTCCATCACCTCGCCGCCAGCTTCGTTGGATCAAGTTTGGTCGGGTGCCATTTGTGAAGGTGATAAATCCGTCGTCAGCCCATGTCATTCCGACGACAGCCTTGATGTCTTGGCATATGTTGTGCCAGGTCCACCAAGAACGGGTCGTTTGACAAGTCCTACTTGGCTACTATCACCGTATGCGAGCCATTTTCCGTCGGGAGATAGGGTTGGCATCCCAATGCCCGGGAAATTGTCACTGGTGGCGATATTGACCGGCGCGACTTGATCTTGCGATCGCACGAAAATGTCGACTCCAATGGGCGATTTCGCCGCCATGTAGGCTATCGCCGTCCCGTCGTTGGCCACGTCGAAGGTATCGAACAAACCAGAACTCGTCGTGCTTTCGCGCTGTGGAAGTGTGATCATGTAGCGTTCTACCGCAGCAGGTGGACGAGTTTCCACAACGGGAGGCTTTGGCTAGAACGACCATCCGATAACAAGCGTCACTAACACTGCAAGCATTGCGGTCCCGACGACCGTCGAAATGCCGCGACCGGTCCACGATTGCACCTTACCATGGGCAGCCACCGCCGTACTCGTCAAGCCGAGCACCGACGAAGTTGGATCGGCGATGGCCGCTTCTAATTCGATCTTCACGTCGCCAATGTCACGGAACCGACGCTTACGATCTTTGGTAAGGCAGCGTCTTAGGAGGAGCCGTACGGTAGGAGGTGTTTCAGTTGGGAGCCGCTCCCAGTCTGGCTGTTTGTGCAGGATTGCGCCCAGCGAGTCTTTCACCGCCTCACCGCGAAACATCGAATCGCCGGTGAGACATTCGTAAAGAACGACACCCAGGGCCCAGATGTCCGCGCGTTTGTCGACGGGACGTCCGCGGGCCTGCTCTGGGCTCATGTAGGCAGCCGTTCCCAGGATCACACCCGGAGCCGTAAAGTCCCTGGTGATTGTCGGTGAATCACCCAGATCAACGTTGGCGTCGTCTTCGGCTAGAGCTTTGGCCAGTCCGAAGTCCAATACCTTGACTTCACCCTCTGCCATCACCTTTACATTGGCCGGCTTCAAATCTCGGTGGATGATGCCTTTATCGTGGGCGACTCCCAACGCCTCTGCGATCTGTCGAGCGATATCAAGACACGCTTCAACTGGCAGTCGGCCATCGACCAAGCGATCAGCAAGCGTTGGCCCCTCCACTAATTCCAGCACGAGGAACCGCTTCTTGTTCGCTTCGTCGAATCCATAGATAGCGGCAATCTTGGGATGGTTGAGCTGCGCCAACACCTTGGCCTCACGCTCGAAGCGAGCTGCACGTTCTCTATCATGGGCCATCCCATCCGGCAGCACCTTAATCGCCACTTCGCGATCGAGCTTGGTGTCGGTGGCGCGATAGACTTCCCCCATGCCGCCCACGCCAAGTGGCCCGACGATTGTATACTTGCCGAGTTCAAAACCATTTTCCAAGCTCATCTTTCTCGGGAGCTTCTCGAATAATTCACTGGACTAGAATGACGGAAAAGGACAAGTTTACCGCAAAACGTCCACTACAACCTGCGCCTAGTCAACCTGCGCCTAGTCGACCTGGTTTTGATCGGCGTCAGCCACCGGTGCAAGCAGCGGAAGGGCGGACACTCGCTGAATTCATGTTCATTGCCTGGTGATGAGTGGGCAAGTTCAAGCCGAGCGATGGATTTTGGTCAGCGGCGGGTTGCAGCTAATAATCTCGCCTGAATCCGATACCTTCAAATAATAAGACGACCCAATGTGGACAGGCGTTGAGAAAGCGGAGTCCCCCGTCAACTCCATCTTCTCCCAAATGTTGACCCGATAGTTGCCGTTGTGGTGCCGACACACCTCCACATGATGCAGAAGTGTGGGCCTGCCGGTTTTCGCCAGGATCTGTGATTTGATCGTTTCCGTGTGGTCTGATTCTGCCCCGGGTTCATCTTTCTGTGGAGCTGATTGATCGACTTTTGCCATGATTTCCTCGGCTTTCTAAGTGCTATGAGATGTCGACTGTATCGTAACAGAGCTCAGTTCGATACGAGTACGGAGTGGAGAACGCAGCAGCAACTGATCGGCACCCCAGATTGAGTACGATCAATTGATCGGAATCGACCTCGGGTTCAGCGCGCGACAGACCTCCTAGACCAAAACAATTCTTCTGTTGTTTGCATCGTCTTCGGCAAAATGGATCCTGAGTGAAGTCACATCGGTTCGTTCACCGATGCGAGTTCGGCAATTAGCTTGGACGCTTCGGGCGATGCATCCGCCCGCACGAAGAGTGGCAGTCGATGAGAGAATTAAGGGCTGGCTATGCTCCCTTGCTTTTCCCGACAGCCACGACGCTTAACAAACGCTCGTTATCAGCCAGCACCGACTCTTGTGACGTCGAGATCCAATCGCGATTGGCTTTCGACAAGGTGGTCCGGCTGGCCGCGGGAGCACCGATGTCCCTAGGAATTTAGAACTCGTCCCCAGGTGAATTTCCGAAGGGGCGGCTCTCCCGAAACTTCTTCAGTTCCTCCTTCGTCACGATATCGTCGTTGTTTTCGTCGGCGGGAAAGATGAATTGACGAACGAATTCGGGTACTTCGTCTCGCTGCAGTTTTTGGTCCTTGTTGGCGTCCATGCGTCGGAAGACTTCTTCGACGCTCGGTGGTCCGCCTCCGCGCCCGGGCGGTCTACCGAAACCACCGCTTTGTAGACCGAATCCGCCAAGTACCTGTGTTTCGGCACCCCGACTAGAACCGTCGCCTGGTCGGGGACCAAATGAAATAAGTTCGTCCTGCGTTAGCTTGCCGTCTTTGTTCGCATCGAGCTTCTTTAGCGCGGCAATGGCATTCTTAATCTCATCGGCGGAGATCTCTCGGTCTTGATTTGCATCTAACGCATCAAAGATTTTATTCCCCGGCGGTGCAAATCCGGGCCTTGGTCCGCTGCGTCTTTCTTCGTCGCGAGGCCGCGATTCACCTTCAGTCGGCTGCAAAACCTCGGCGACACGTTCCTCGGCCGACATGCGTCCAGCCCGAGCCCAGCGCCCCCAAACCCGCAGATACTCCGGGACGACGATCTCTCCATTGGTGTTTCCATCTAAGGCGGCGAAAACGTCCCTCGCCAGGTTTGCACTGCCCAGTTTCGCAGTGGCGTGCTTGAGGAATTCGGCAGACTGGATCGTCCCATCGTTGTCATCGTCCATTGCCTGAACGATAACCTTGGCTTCATCGGTGATGATTCGATTCAGAAGATACTCGGCTTGAGTGACAAAGCCGTCGTGGTCACTATCCGATGCATAGAAAATTCCGCGTCGCGATTCTGGCGTCAGGTAATTGCCATTTTCTACGTATTCTCCCTTTGAATGCCGCTGATCGTTGTTTCGGTCGACCAGCCGAAACACTCTCAAATAACCCTCTCGCTGCTGCGGGGTGAGAGCGTCCTCCAGCTTGGCGCCAAGACGCTCCAAGACAACAGCCACCGGTGTGTCGCCCACCATGCGTTCCTCGTCTGCGGAAGAGTCCTGCCCGCTGACATTGGCCTGCATCAGCATGGTTGCGGTCACCGCACATTGCAGTAGGAGGCATTTAGTTGATCCATTTCGCATACCGTAAACCTTGATCTTTCTCGCTGGTGTTTCAAGGAAGCGTCCAAACCCCTAAACCATCCTAATCCCGGGTAAGTCATTTCGTCAGCGGTGTCTGAACGCCAGTGCATCAACGGACGCGAAATTACCGATCTCTCCGGCGCCAAATTTTAACGATTCGTCGTCTCGAAGCCGATCGACTCGAGCGCCTCGTTAACCGGACCAGATGGAGTGCCTTCGCCGCCCATTCTCAAGACTCTTGTCCGAGATTCTGACGAAACTGCAGTTAAGAATTTGACACAACCGCGAGCGGGCGATGCATCCGCCGCGGCGTAGAGACAGACTCGTGCGGAGTCTTAATGGCGTTTTCTGCTCCGCTCTGTTTTGCTCTACAAATCACACTGACTCCGTCGAACAGAGCTGAATCGTCTACAGAATTGACTTTCCGCCCTTCGATTTCTTGCTGTCGATGAGCCACATTTGCTTCCTTCGCAGCAGCACGTAGGTGTTATTACGCTTAAAGCCAGTCGTCACCTGAGCTTCAACTTCAACGCGGCTCGGGCTGCTGGCCCGCACTGCAACAATTTTCTCCTTGCGGGGGTCATATTCAGGAGGATCACTGAACGAGCCCAGTCGGCCATGCTTTCGTTCTTTCGTTGTACAGAACTCGTTGAAGATTTGTTCCCGAAACTCTCTCACAGTCTGGATCCCTGGAATGCGAACTATGAACCGAATCCGTCAAGCCAACAGGACTGGGGTCTACCGGACCTGAGCGATGCCGAGATCGACGAGGACATCGCGGCGATCCGCAACTCCGACGATCGTTCGTTTCCGCGCGCGGCGGTCCAGGAACTCAGCAGGCATGCCGCTCAAACTGCCGACCGATTGATCGCCGAAGTGCGACGCGGG
>JARFQX010000459.1 GCA_029287555.1 Rubripirellula sp.
GATGCCATGAACACCGCCAACCGAGCGAAAGGGACGGATCGCGACGGTTTGCGGGACGAGTTCGTGACGCTCGTGCAAAAAGCGAGCGAGTTGATGGGCGAAGAGTGAGCCGTATGTCGACGGCCCCGCGTCAGCTGTAGCACCGAAGGCTTGCCGCCAGGAAGCAGTTCGGGTCCAGCAATCGCGAAAGACTGTTTCGAGGGCCGCCGAGAGAAAAGAGAATAGACGACGAGCCGCGGGAGACGGGGAGTCGCAAAGGGGAGTCGCAAAGAAGAAGGGTCGGTTTCGCCAACCGTCAACCTCTTCCCTGCGTCTCAGCGACTCTCGCGTCCCTATGTATTCCTTTCCAAAGCAACGCGCTGTTTCAACCCCGCTCTATGGCCGGATGGTGATTGTCCAGCGAGACTTATCTTCATCCTTGGTGGAACTTCGTGTTGCACCGGGTGAGACGTTTCTGGTGCTCGCGAAGTTCTCCACCGGGGGAAGTGCGACACCTCGCTTGGATGCCTCGTACCGCAGGGCTCGTTCGAAGAATGGGAACGGGTAATCGCGGTTTCGACGCATGGCGTAACGTTCAATGGCGACGACCAGCTTGGTTTCGAGCCTTCCTTTGCGTAACAGTTTGATCAGGTAGTCGATATAGGCTTGCTGATCGTCTCGCGTTGCCCGGAGCCGATTCACCAGCTGGTCCTGAAGGTTGTCGTATCGGTCTGCCTGGGCTGACGAACTTCGTGGCGCGGTAATCTGAGCCGACGCGATCGAACCGCTGCAAATCATGATCAGGGCGAGAATCGCCAGGTGGAGTTGTCGGGTCATGGTGACGTCCAGCCGATTGGGTTGGGAAATGCGAAGGGGGTCGTCTCCGAGTAAACCCCTTCGGGATGGCTCCTGAGCAAAGGCCATCCTGCTCGCTTCCGGAGTACCAATCAGGACCGAATCGACGCAAGGCGGCTTACCAGATGTGAAGATGGGAGGTTTGCGTGTTTCGTTACGCCGCGATTTTCTGCTGTCTGATACGGTCAGGCCGATTGTGTGCACCGCGACGGATCTGAGGTCGAAAAAGACGAACGTAGTAAATCGCTGTCACCGTCGGATGGACTGTCTCGACTTGGCTCCACCGTCGGCTGCAGCTCGGATTTGCTTGATCCATGGAGTGGAAACCAACGGCCGCCCACGTGCGGCGATGCTCGGGAAGGAAATCGGCGATGAATCGTTTACTGATGATTGGCTCTCTGGCCGGCCTGTTGTTTGCAACCACCGGCTGCCTGCACCACAACACTCGCAGCGGCGGCAAGACGTGCGCCTCGGGCCAGTGCGGAAGTGGAACATGCAGTAGTGGAACTTGCAGCACCGGTAGTTGCGGAAACGGTGCCTGCAGCAGTGGTGACTGCTACGGCGAAGGCGGCGCGTGCATGGGAGACGGATTGTGCGGGGGCAACTGCGGAGACTCCTGTCAGGCCGGACCGTACGCTTACGGTGATGGCGGCCGTTGCGTTGGAGACGGTTGTGGCAACTGTTCGATGTGCGCAAAGGTTGGCGGGATTTGTGGGGCGTGTGCCAACGGCGGATGTCGTCCCGGCTGCATCCCCGGTCGACTCGGCTGGCAGCAAGGCGGACTGGACTACAGTGCCTACCTGCGTCCGGGCATGTGCGGTCACCACGCCGGTGATGCACTCAACAGCCGACCGTTCACTGCCGGACCGCCCACGGCAACGGTGGGTTACCCTTACTACACCCACCGCGGCCCGCGCGACTTCTTCCTCGATAACCCACCGTCGATCGGTCGCTAAGCGCGAGCAAGCCGAGACCCAGTGATGCATTGGCTGTCAACCATTGGCTGTCAACCATTGGCTGGGGGGAACCGAATCCAAGCTAATGATCAGGCCTCGCGGGGCGACCGTCACACCGCACGCTGGCCCGAACCGAGCAAATCGATGATGGCCAACGGGGGAAACCTCGCTGGCCATTTTTCATTCTTGGTTGGTAAGAACAGAACGAAAGGCTGCTATTCAGCGAACCTGATAGCGCCAACAATACACTCTACTGGTTGACGACTCACCTCACGCGGAGCATTCCGGTGGCATCTGACTTTCGCTTGAAAGAACAGCTTCCCGAACTGACCGAAATGATCGTGTCGACGTATACCTCGGATGACGCGATCAACCATCTCGGGCATTGTCCGCTACCGAGCTACACGGGTGTGGTTGAAATCCTGCTCAACCTCAAGGACGTTCTCTATCCCGGCTATCGTCGCAAGGTCGGCCTTCATCAGGGCAACATCCGCTATCACGTCGGGTCGCTGGTGGACGCCTTGCACGATCAATTGACGACGGAGATTGCCCGGGCCCTGCGTCACGAGGACCGGATGCTGCGGAATCACTCCGATTGCGAAAGTGAGATTGATTTCGAGGCCAAGGGCCAGGCGATGGCGATCGAACTGCTGAAGCGGATTCCGAAGCTGCGCGAAACGCTGGCGAAAGATGTCTTCGCCGCGTACGAAGGCGACCCGGCCTGCCAAACCACCGACGAGGTGGTGCTGTGCTATCCAGGCATTGCCGCGATCACGGTTTATCGAATCGCGCATGAATTGGTCGAGCTGGATGTGCCGTTCTTGCCGCGGATGATGACCGAGTGGGCGCACAAGGAGACGGGCATCGATATTCATCCCGGTGCCAAGATCGGCGATTACTTTTTCATTGACCACGGTACCGGGGTGGTCGTCGGAGAGACGTGTTGGATTGGCCAGCACGTTAAGCTGTACCAAGGGGTGACTCTTGGCGCGCTCAGCTTCCCGACCGATGCCGACGGACACGTGATTCGTGGCCAGAAACGTCACCCCACGATCGAAGACCACGTCGTTGTCTACGCCAACGCGACCATCCTCGGCGGGCGGACGGTGATCGGCCACAACTCGGTGATCGGGTCGAGCGTGTGGATTACCAAGAGCGTGTCACCCAAGACGACGGTGCTGTTGGAAAAACCCCAGCTGCGCGTCCGCGGCGGCGCCACCGACGCCGAAGTGCTCGAGCACGACCTGAACTTCCAGATCTGAGTGCGTGGGCCCGTCGGGAAGAGTGAACCGAAGATGGTGAGCCGTTGGCCGTAACGGCTTGTCGATTTAATACCGATCGTAACCCGACGCGTCAGCGAGGAAGCCCTTACTGGCGATTAACGGCGGTCCGTTCCTCGCTGACGCGTCGGGTTTCGATTAGATCAACAAGCCGCTCACGCGTCGCGGCTCACTTAAATCAACTAGCCGGTGAGCGAGGACGCCTTTACTGGCGATGAACGGCGGTCCGTTCCTCGCTGACGCGTCGGGTTTCGATTAGATCAACAAGCCGCTGACGCGTCGCGGCTCACTTAAATCAACAAGCCGGTGAGCGGCCGGGCGATCGAACCGGAACTCGAATTGCACGCAAGTTTGACAAAGATCAATCCGATTCGGGCTCGGCGGGCGATTGGTCTGCCCGCTTCTCCGCCGCCTCGTAGAGTCGGGCCAGTCGAATCATCAGCGGCTCGAGTTGCTGTT
>JARFQX010000565.1 GCA_029287555.1 Rubripirellula sp.
CCCCTAGAAGGTTCAAGCCGGCAACGCCGGCAAACACCAAGCACGTCAAAAACGGTGCTCGCAACCACCTGGTCATGTTCATTCCTCTTTCGTTGTGAAAAAACGTGTTCGAGATGCACCGATACGATTGAGGTGCAAACCTCTGCAGAGCGGCGAGTGACACGATTTCTCACCATCAACTCCTGCCCGGGCCATACTTGGATCGCTCGTTGAGTCAAATCGGTGATGAAGTCAGAAGCGTCCGCTCGCTCGATTGCTCAGTCACAGCAACACGCAAGCCAAGGCGACTGCGGAACACCAAACAAAAGCCGCAAGCCAATACTGATATTGACTTTAGAAAAATTGAAATTTTCTTGTCAGTTAGGAAGGACGCGAGTCTGGAGGCAACGCCTGCATAATATGAAGGCACCGAAATCAAAGACGCACGCGAAGCGGGCACCCCCCAACTTCTCCCCCGTCACTTCTTCCCCCCCTTACAGCGAGGAGGGTGTCGTGGCATTCGGAGTAGGCCGAATCAAGCGAAGCGCCGATCCGGCATTGAACTTCGATATTGCCTCGTCAGCGGCATTGGCTCGGCAAACGAAAAAAGCCCGGTCACTCATTGACGAGTAACCGGGCCTCGATTGGCGTTGAATCCGCACAAACGGCGGTCGAGAACGTCGGGGAGAACCGCCCTGCACCCCCCCCGCACGGATCCGCTTGTGCCTCCTTAGAACGTCAAGATCGCATCGACCCCGAACGTCGTCTGATTGGCGTCGCCGTTGAGGAATTGGCGTCCGTCATCATCCCAGTCCCAACGAACTTCCGGGCGGAAGATCAAGTTCGCGTGGGGACGATAGTTGATGCCAGTCGTCAATGCGTAGATGTTCTGACGAGGAAGGTTGTCCGCGGCAGCTGCCCACCACTCGAACCGTGCTCCAACTCCCCAGCAATCATTGATCGAGTGGAGCAGGTATTGGTTGATGCCGTAAGTGCTGCGGCTTTCGTTTCCGAACTCATCTTCGGTATCGAGCCAATCCGACTGGAAGATGTAGTTGGTGCTGTCGGTCAGCGCGTAGTCAGCGACGATCGATTGCATGTAACCACGCTCGTTGATACCGGTGGCCCAAGGCTCGACGAATCGACCAGCAACGCTTGCGTAGATCAGGGTCAGCTTGTCGGTCAAACCGAGCGAAGCTCCACCCAACCAGGCATCACCGTTGTCGTCGAAACCGCTATCCCAACCAAAGCTGTAACCACCCCAGACCGTGACGTCGTCCGAGGGCGTGTAGCTGGCCAGAACACCGGTGTGGGTGAACGGCTCGCTGAAGTTGAAGGTGTAAGCGTGGCTGTAGAAGAAGTTACCAGTTGCAGGAACCACTTCGTAACCGATGATGGTGTAGAAGTGACCGGCCTTGACCGAGATGTCTCCGTAACCAGCTTCAAGGTACAGCTGGGGCAGCGCCGACCCGTATTCGCCACCGTTATCCCAGTCGTTGTCCCAACCGCGAGGGTCGGTTCCGAACGCTTGGGTGTTGGGGCCATCGGTACCGTAGACGTAATCGACGCGTCCACCGATGTCGAAACCGTTGGAGGTATCGATCGCCTTCTCGGCGTACAACCAAGCTTGTTGCAGCTGAAGCGTGTCGTCCAACGTGTTGAAAGCGGGCAACGGCTGGTTGGTGTAACCCAATTGAATCCAGCCACCGGCCGAATACCCACAGTACTCCCCGAACAGGGTGCAGGGATCGCCCAGGCAGCAGTCGCTGCAGCAGCTGAGGCCATCGAACAGGCCGAAGCAATCGCCGCAGGAGCCGCAAGCCGAGTCGCACCCGCTGTCGCAGCAGGCTCCGGTGTCGCAAACGGGTTCGCAGCCGCAAACCGGTTCACCACAATCGCATGACACAAGTCGAATATCGTTTGGCTGGTCCGCGAATACGTTGCCGGCGTACGTGCCGCAAGCAAGCGCGGCGACCAGCGCCAGTTTACTAAGCTTCATTTCTATTAACTCCCCTGTTTCCGTTTCGGGTGATGGTGCATCTGCACTCGCGTCACTCCCATCGACCGTCGTGGTCGGCGGGATCTCGGAATCAAAGTCCCGTGATCGGTTTGACTGAGAATGGGCAACCTGTAACGAATCGACCGGCATTCTCCCGAGCTCCGCTCAGATATCTGGGCTTTCTATCGGTGCCCCTTCACCCTCCGGACTGGCTTTCTAATGGATCTGTCAACAAAACTCTCCAAGTTGGTGAAGCCGATGCCTATCGCGGAAAGCCTGACCATTGGCCTAGGAACTCGTATCGGCAAAGCTGTTTCAAAGATGCTCGATTTTCGCTCTCGTCCGATTGCCAAAACTGGGTAAACCTTGCTGGTCGCGAAAGCATCGATGATCCAACGGCAGGTCCGCCTATCCCCAGGCGGACACCCGGCAGCTCGGCTGGCCGATAAGAATGCGAGTCTGGGACAGACTCGCCTACGGCTGTAGGTCCGCCTGTCCTCAGGCGGACACCCGGCAGCTCGGCTGGCCGGATAGGAATGCGAGTCTGGGACAGACTCGCCTACAGCCTGTCGACTATCCGTTCGCGGTAAGATCGGTAAGAATCCGAGCTTCGCGCGGGCAACCACCCGCGAGCTGACCCTCGATTTATCACTGAACCTTCACATTTGACGAATTTTGATAGATGGCTTTTTGGCGTTCGAAAAAGAAATCTGACCAGGAATCGCTCGAGGATCCGCGCCAAGCTCCAGCGAACGACACGTCGCACCCGACCGATGCTCCCCCGACTGATGCTGGTCCCGTTCGCGACCAAGCCGCGGGCCCTGCCTCTGCCGCAGGCAGCACCGAGCAGACTGGGCCGCGAGGGGCCGAAGCGGATCGGTCGGCTGGGGGCGGATTGTTCGCCAAAATGCGTGGCGCCCTGAGCAAGACTCGTCAGACGCTCAATACCGACATCCGCGACCTGTTCAAGGCCGAGGGTCGGTTGGTCGACGACGAATTCCTCGACGAGCTCTTTGCACGGCTGATCCGCACCGACATGGGTGTTTCATCCGCCGAGGCGATTCGCGACGACGTGGGAACACGGTTGCGGGCACGCGTTGTCCACATGGATGAAGTGCTCGAGACGATCACTCAGCAAACCAAGACGATGCTGACCCAGGAGTCGAGCGGGCTGCAGTTTGCCGAGCAACCACCCACGGTGATCCTCGTCGTTGGAGTCAACGGTAGCGGCAAGACCACTTCGATCGGCAAACTCGCCAATCATCTGCATGGTACCGGGCGGCGTGTTGTCCTTGGTGCCGGGGATACGTTCCGCGCCGCCGCAGTCGAGCAGTTGACGATTTGGGCGGGAAGGATCGGGTGTGACATCGTCACGGGAAAGCCGGAAGCCGATCCCGCCAGCGTCGCCTATCAGACGGTTGAAAAGGCGGTCGATTCAGGTGCCGATGTCGCGATCATCGATACCGCGGGCCGCCTGCAGACCCAAACCAACCTGATGCAACAACTGGAGAAGATCCGCCGTGTTGTCGGCAAGAAGGTCGACGGCGCCCCCCATGAAGTCTTGTTGGTTCTCGATGCAACCGCCGGGCAGAACGCGATTAGCCAGGCTCGTGGTTTCAGCGAAGCGGCCGGCTGCACGGGGATCGTGCTAGCCAAGCTTGATGGTTCGGCCAAAGGTGGCGTGATCCTGCCGATCCGCGAACAGTTTCAATTGCCCGTCAAATTCGTTGGCCTCGGCGAAGGCATTGATGACCTAGCTGAATTCGATGCCGCCGCTTTCGCCAAAGCACTTTTTGAAGTTTGAAGGGTGAAGTGTGAAGTGTGAAATACCCGAACTCTTCACTCTTCACCCTTCACTCTTCACTCTTCAAACTTCTCCCATGCTTCACCTTCAATCCGAATCGACTTCTCGCTGGTTGGAACAGGTTGCCCAGCATCTTGACGAGATTTTGATCGATCACGCCCATTGCGAACGCAAGGCGGCCTCGACGGCGATGAACCTGATGAACGCCTATACCGAGGACCGAGAGCTTTGCAAGCAGATGAAGATCATCGTTGAAGAGGAACTCGAGCACTTTGAAATGGTCTGGTCGCTTCTGGATCGACGGGGAATCGCCTTCCGCCGGCTCCCGTCCGGCCCCTACGGCCGGCGGCTTAATGCTCTCGTTCGCGGTGGCGAACCGCAGCGGGCGGTCGATCGACTGCTGATTGCCTCGTTGATTGAGGCACGAAGCTGCGAACGATTTCGCTTGCTCGCCGAACATGTACGACCGCGCGATCCGGAGCTGGCTGACTTTTACGCCGGGCTTTTCGAGAGTGAGGCCCGTCATCACACCACCTACGTCCAATTGGCTCAGCGGTTTCAAAGCCGCGAGCGGGTCCGCGATCGTCTGGACCAACTGTCCGCCAAGGAAAGTGAGATCCTGGCTGAAGGATCACCCTTGCCGCGCATGCACAGTTGACGTTTTGTTTCACGGTGGGACGTCGCGACGATCCTTGACGCGACGATAGTTTCACGCCTCACTGATGACGCCACCTGAAAGGGAGGGATTGGTGATGGCGGACGGTGTGATCCCATTGTCGTCACTTCTGTCGCCTTTATCTTTGCAGCGTCGACCCACAGGGGCGGGCTCGCGTGGGAGAAACCAGAGCCGCGAGTCTCGTAGTTGCGGTTTCACCTTTCGCAAGG
>JARFQX010000583.1 GCA_029287555.1 Rubripirellula sp.
GAAGGTGGAATTCGCATGCCGTTCATCGCGAGATGGAAGGGCAAGATTCCATCGGGCGCGACGAATGATCAAACCGTCATGGCGGCCATCGACGTGCTGCCGACGGTGGCGTCCATCGTCGGCGTGGAATTCGACCCCGAACAATTCGATGGGGAAGCGTTGACGTCCGCCCTGCTTGGCCAGAACGTCAAGCGGTCCGAGCCGCTGTTTTGGGAATACGGCGTTCACGGCAGCATCATGCCGGGAAAAAAAGAACACGTCAGTCCCCAATTGGCGATGCGAGACGGAGACTGGAAGCTTCTATGCAACCCCGACGGTTCTCAGACAAAACTGTTTCACCTGGGCAGGGACCTGGGGGAAACCACGAACCTCGCCAGCGAAGAGCTTGATGTCGTGGAACGGATGAAGCCGCGCTTGATGCAATGGTGGAAGGAGATGGACGCTTACTATCAGGCGAGGTAGCGTGCGAACGCAGGGCACTATCGAGCGGGAGCGAGCGGCATCGTTATGACCAAACCGGCGGTGTATCACTCATCAACCAGCGCTCTCGCACAGCGGCACGATGGGGCTGGCGGAGTTGATCAATGCCTCGATCGTCACGCCCGCGAAGGCCCGCTCGGTTGCGGCATAGGCCTTATCCAATTCCGCGTGCAGCGGGCACAGTTCCTTGTGTGTCTTCAGTCCGAGTGGACACCTTTTGATCCGCTGGATGGGGTCGACGGTGTTGATGACATCCAGAATCGTCAACTCCCCGGTCGGCTGGGTCAGCTCGTAACCGCCGCCAGGACCGGGCCGCGATTGGGCCAAACCCGCCGCGCAGAGGTCTTGCAGGACGCGGGTCAAATAGCGGCGGGGCACCTGAGTCTGCTTCGCCAGCTCGTCAGCCGAAACCGGATTGCCGTGGGCCCCACCCATGCAGGCGACCGCGCGGAGAGCATATTCGGCCGTTTTGGAGATCATGGCGGGCGGAAATCCTCAATCAGTCCCAAATGTGCACGTTGACATGCAGATCCCTAAAGTATACCCTGAGGTGCAGGAATTGAGTTTAGCCCGGTCGCATGCCGCCAGCAATCGCAATTCAGGTCCGTTTTCGTCGATCACTCGCCAGCCGCAGTCGGTTTCGCCCGCTCGGTCCCGCCGCTCCCGCGAGGTCTGCCATGTTCTCACGAATCATCTTGCTCGCCGGCCTCTTGGTGTCTGCGTTTTTAGCCCGCGGATTCTCACAAGGTTTCTACGAACGCCCACCGATTGATTACTTCAATGCTCCGGTCCACGATCGAGTCGCGGAATTGTCACGCAAGCTCGAAGCCGGGGAAGTCACCCTCGAGTACGACGATTCATTCGGTTACTTGAAGTCCGTACTTGAAGCGCTCGAGGTCCCGATCAGTTCGCAAACTCTGGTTTTCTCAAAGACGAGTCTACAGCTACATCGCATCTCGCCGCGCCGGCCGCGATCCCTCTATTTCAACGATGATGTTTACGTCGGTTACTGCCAATACGGCGACGTGCTCGAGTTTGCCGCGACTGACGCGAAGCAGGGAGCCACGTTCTACACCTTGTCGCAAGACGAAGACGCCGCGCCGAGGTTCATCCGCGATAAAGGTGGTTGCCTTTCGTGTCATGCTTCGACGCGTACGCAGAACGTGCCGGGCTATCTTGTCCGCAGTGTTTTCGCCGATTCCGATGGCCGCCCGAAGTTGGGAAGCGGCTCATTCACGACCGATCAAACCAGCGAGTTCAAGGATCGTTGGGGCGGATGGTATGTGACCGGAAGCCACGGAAAGATGCGTCACATGGGCAATACGATTTGCCAGGGAGATGAAACAACGTTTGACCGTGATCTCGGTGCAAACGACCAAGACCTGAGTGACAACTTCCGCACCGACACTTACTTGACCCCGCACAGTGACATCGTGGCCTTGATGGTGCTGGAGCATCAAACGCAAATGCACAATGCCATTGCGGCGGCGAACTACGAGACGCGTTCAGCAATCCATCAATCCAACCAGATGAACGAATTGCTTGATCGACCCGAAGGATTTGTCAGCGACAGCGCCAAACGAAGAATTGCATCGTCGGCCGACCGTGTTTTGCGATTCTTGCTGTTCTGCGATGAGTTTCAGCTGACTGACCGGGTTCAAGGCACGACGACTTTTGCCGAGGACTTTGCGGCGCGCGGTCGGAAGGATTCGCGCGGACGCAGTTTACGTGAGTTCGATCTGGAAAAGCGTCTGTTTAAGTACCCGTGCAGCTACCTGATTCACTCCCGCGCATTCGCTGGCTTACCAGATCCAGTCCGCTCCGAAGTGCTGTCGCGTCTGACTGACATTCTTGAAGGCCGCGAGGAATCGAGCGACTTTGATCATCTGACGCCGGAGATGCGACGCGACATCCTGTCGATTCTGCGCGACACGTTGCCTGAAATGAAGCAATACGCGATCGCCAAGAGATAGCTGCGAAGAGAGATAGCTGCGAAGACTGGGCGGTTTTCTAACGCCGTGAGCGGTTTTTTAAGCAGCACGACTCGGAGAGGCTGGGATTCATTCGGTTCTCTGGTCAATCGGCCGCTTTCTCAACGGGAAGCGTCCATCGAGCGAAGTCTTGACCCCGTCGATCGGCGCGAGGAAATTTTTCCACTTGCTGCCAGTCCGGGGCGAGACGGGGAACCCGCCTCGCCGCTCGGGCAGCCGGCTCTCGACCGAGTCTGTCGAGTACAATGACGAGCAAAAACAGTCACTTTTGGTTATGATTAGCGGGACTTTGGATCTGTTAATTGAAGATGCAGCACCGATCGATTGCTGTTTTCTTCGAAGCAATCTTCCCCACTGAATCCCCGGGCAGCGGTCCCGGCAATTACCAGTAAGACTCCTCCCCCAACTTTGAAATGGTAGGTTGATGACTTCCACTCGCACCATTCACCGACGTGATTTTCTCCGCACCGCCGGCGCGGCGACCGCCGCAGGCGCTTTCTTTACTTCCACAAGCGGCATCGCACGCGGCCAATCGTCGCCCAACGATCGACCGGTTTTTGCCACCATCGGGCTCCGAAACCAAGGATGGTTGATCACAAGCAAATCGTTCAAGTATGCCGACTTTGCCGCGCTGGCCGACGTCGATTCCAACGTGCTCGGTGCGAACGTTGAAAAGACGGCAGAAGCGCAGGGCAAGAAACCGGATGCCTATGGCGACTATCGAAAGGTTTTGGAACGGGATGACATCGATGCGGTGATGATCGCCACTCCCGATCACTGGCACACAAAGGTCGCTGTCGAAGCGATGCTCTCCGGAAAGGACGTCTACTGCGAAAAACCGCTCACCTTGACGATTGACGAAGGAAAATTGATCGAGAAGGTTGTCAAGGACACCGGTCGTGTTTTCCAGGTGGGAACGATGCAGCGCACCGAGTGCGAGCAACGGTTCCTTCAGGCCGTTGCCATGTTACGACTTGGTCGCATCGGAACGGTTAAACGAGTGACCTGTGGCATCGGCGCTTTTCAAGCCTCGCCGGTCATTCCCATTGCACCCGTTCCGGAGGGAATCGATTGGGACATGTGGCTTGGGCCGGCGCCCAAGGTCGACTACCGGGCCTTGCCCGAGATGCGAGAGGGCTACGGCGGCGGCGTGCCACTTTATAGCAACTGCCACTACTCCTTCCGGAATTGGCACGAATACTCTGGCGGGAAGCTCACCGACTGGGGTGCCCACCACGTTGATATCGCGTGCTGGGCGCTCGGGGCCGACGACACCGGTCCCACTAAGATCGCGCCGCTCGAGTTCAGTCTGCCGGTTGAGTACAAGGACGGATATCCAACCGTGGATGACCAGTACAACATCGCGACGAGCTATAAGATCAAAGCCGACATGCCAAACGGGGTCGAGTTGATCATCACCAGCGAAGGTGACAACGGCATTCTGTTCGAGGGAACCAAGGGTCGGTTCTTCGTCAATCGTGGGAAGATTGTCGGCAAGCCAATCGAAGACTGGGCAAATGACCCGCTGCCCGAGGGAGCGGTCGAAGACGTTTACGGCGGTCCCGTTTGTGAAAATCACTCCGATAACTTCGTGCAGGCGATGCGTTCGCGGGCGCAACCGATTTCTGACGTCTGGTCGCACAACCGGATGCTTGAAATCTGCCACCTATCGAACATCGCCATGCGTCTGAATCGTGAATTGAAGTGGGATCCGGAAAAGCGAGAGATCATAGGTGACGCTCAAGCCAATTCGTTCCTTTCGCGAGAGAGTCGTAAGGGTTACGAGATTGAGATGTAGGGCCTGAGGCCGAACCTCTGGCGGGGCCTGGGATGTTGAACGCCCATCCGCCGCAGTTGCACTTGCGCAGCAACTGGGGCGGCAAGCGGAGTCGCAATCGTCAATCATGCAGATGATCTAGACGGAATATCGCTGGGCTGTCTCGCGGCCCGGCAAGGTCGATATGAAACGAAAACCCTTTGAGGATTTCCGATGCTTCACTCCATCAATCGTGCCGCGGCGATTTGTTCTCTAGCTCTTGCATCGACTTGTACCGGTGGCGATCTGAACTGGCCGCAGTGGCGTGGTCCGGACGGTTCGGGAAAGACCTCCGCTTCCGACGTTGTGACCGAGTTTGGTCGGCAAACAAACGTCAAGTGGCGGATCGATTTACCGGAAGCGGGCAACTCGACGCCGGTCGTTTGGGGCGATCGTGTCTTCTTAACCCAAGCCCTCTCTGAAACGAAGGAGCGAGCTTTGATGTGCGTGGATCGCCAGACAGGCGAAGAGCGTTGGCGTCGTGGCGTCGTCTACACCGCTGAGGAAGCGACACACAAGACGAACCCGTACTGCTCAGCGTCGCCCGTCACCGACGGAAAGCTTGTCATCGCCTGGTTCGGCTCCGCCGGGTTGGTTTGTTGGGATGTCGAAGGGAACGAGCTTTGGCGTCGTGACCTTGGCCGACAAGAACACATGTGGGGCTACGGTTCATCGCCGATTCTGCATGGCGATGTTTGCATCTTGAACTTTGGTCCCGGCAACCGTGAGTTCCTGATTGCCGTTGATAAGAATACGGGTGAAACGCGTTGGAAGGTTGACTCGTTGGACGACACGACGGAGCGCGAACTCAGTGGCCCCGAGAATGACGGCAGTGCGAACGATTTTTCCAGTGCTAAGCAGCGAGGCGAACGCCTTCGTGGATCCTGGAACACGCCGATTATCGTTCAGGTCGATGGACATCCCGAGTTGGTCGTCGCACTACCTCGGCGAGTCAGCGCGTTCGACCCGTTGACCGGTGACTTGCTTTGGACATGCGGCGGCGGTGCCCCGTTGGCTTACGCATCCGTCATGGAGTCCGACGGCGTGATCGTTGCCCTGGGTGGTTACCGGGGTGCGTCGCTGGCGGTCCGGGCGGGCGGCCGCGGCGACGTGACCGCGACGCACCGCGTATGGCACAAGCCGAAGGACATCGGTTGGCTTGGCACCGGCGTGGCACACCAAGGGGCGATCTATATCTGTGACATGGGTGGTGTGATCCACTGCATCGACGTGAATACGGGTGACGTTTTGTGGAAAGACCGCAGTGAGGGTGGAGGGACTTGGTCCAGTCTCACGCAGACAGCCGACGGGCTGATGTATCTCTTGACCAAGTCGGGTACGACCACGGTTTTTCGCCCCGACCGCGAGGGACTGGAGAAAGTGGCGGAGAACGAACTCAACGAAACGACAAATGCCTCGGTGGTCGTGGCGGGCAGTGACCTGTTCGTTCGAACCGATCAGGCTCTTTGGTGTTTCTCCGATTGAGGCAACAGATAGGGGACTCGTCCTGTTTGCGGAAGAAGAACGAAGAAGTCAAGCGTGAGATAGCACTCAATGGATCAGATGGAGACCTTCCTCGCCGCGGAAACTTATGCCGTCGCGGGGGCCTCGGCTCGTCGCCATAAGTACGGTTACAAAGTCTTCATGGCGTTGCGTGCGTCGGGACGTGATGTCTATCCGCTCAACCCCGTTACCGACGAAATCGAAGGACACAAGGTGTACGCGAAAATCGCGGACTTGCCTCTCGTTCCCGAGTCGCTGTCGATCATCACGCCGCCCGAAGTGACCCGCCAGGTGGTCGATGAAGCAATCGAGGCGGGTGTGAAGAACATCTGGATGCAACCCGGCGCTGAAGATGACCGAGCCAGTCACGCAGCGCGCGAAGCCGGCGTTAACGTGATCGACGATGGAGCCTGCGTGCTGGTATTGCTGGCTCGCCAGTGAATAGAACGGCCCCACGCAAGATGCTGGTGCCCAGCTAAGTTTTGCCGAAATAAGCCTGCGTCAGCGACGTCCTTGGGGACGACGAACCCCATCTTTCCGCCGGACTCTGCATCCCCGGTTTCCATGAAGACGGGAGTTGTCATCGCGATCTTCTGTTCCGACTGGTTCGCACCGCTGATGTAGCGAAACAATCGCATGAAACTGCCGTCGCGGCCCTGGGCGTCGACCTTGGTCGATGTCGACGCAAGCATCAGGTCCGGGTATTCCCGAATCTCAATGTTCCCATCTTTCTCGACGACCTTATACTCGGCCGATTCGTAGCCCGCCCGTGCTGTCAGAGTCCAGACGGCAGATCCGCCGAGCGCGAGCCCGAGCGCCAAAACACCATAAAACATCATCTTTCTAGTCATGCTTCGACCGACTTTAAATTGTTCGCGATCCGGAAAAAAGTTTCCCCGGATTCAATAGGGGCGAGTCTAGCGGTAAGAAGCTCGCTTCCTTGCTCGCCCAGCTCTGCAACGGCGCCGATGACTGCCGGCGTTCCCGCACTTGTTCTGCAACGAATCACGATGCGGCCAGTGGGATCGTCCTGAACGCAGTCTTTCGAGGACATGTTGGCAAGCGTTGACGATAACACTGACTTCCCATTCAGCTTCACGCAACCCCATGGTTTAGTCAGTGCTCGAATCAACAAATCTTCGAGCAACCTTAGCGTCGACTATTTCTTTGACAGTACGCCAGTCAACCCCGAGCTGCCTGCCGGCCGCTCGATAACTTCCAGACTTTGAGTACACGAGCGAGAAGTAAGCGGTGAGAAGTTCCTCACGACTGAGATCTCCTTCTTCAACGTTTTTGAGGAATTTCGCCATGGGTGCTGGTTTGGTTGGCGACTGGCGACCAGTGGGGACGTAGACGCCCCGGATCAGGATGCTTCTTACGCATTGTTCGAGCTCTCGGATGTTGCCCGGCCATGGATAGTCATCGCCGAGGTGCTTCCTCACCCAGCTGATGACCTCGTCGGTTAGTCGGTTTGCTTCTTCGGGGAGTTCGGGAAGCAAACGTGTCGCAATGAATCTCACGAAGTTTTCGATGTCCTCAGCAGACTCCTGGAGCTGAACGCGGAGCGAAGGTGTCTCGATACGGTCCGCGCATAAGCGGTAGTAGAAGTCCTCCCGGAATCGCCCGGCTTCCATTTCAGCCGCCAATTCTCGATTTGTAGCCGCAACGATTTTGCCGACAAACCGACGCGTCGTCGAATCGCCAACGCGCTGGAACTCACGGTTCTGCAGGACTCGAAGAAGCTTGACCTGAATCTGCGCATCGAGATCGCCAATCTCATCTAGGAAGACCGTCCCCCACCGAGAGCACTTGGATTCATCCAGATAGCCTTGCCGCTCCATCTTCGCGTCAGTAAATGCTCCTTTGGCATGACCGAACAGTTCTGATTCGATCAACGTTGGCGCAATTGCCGTCAAGTTCAGTCCCATGAAGCAGTCTGTATAGTTTGTCACGAATCGTCGCTTGGTTGAGTCAAATTCAACAAAACGCGAATATGCGATGGACTGGGCTACCAGCTCCTTGCCGGTGCCTGATGGTCCGGTGATCAACGTGGGAATGTCACCCATGAATCGGTGTAAGGCAGTCAGGTAGCGCCGCATGTCGTGAGTGAAGACGGACTGCCAAATCGCGGCGCGCAGGCGAGCGGCGGACAATGACGCACCGATGACGTGTCGAAAAATGTGAAAGAAGGCCCGCTCCACTTGAAACAGGCCGGCGAAGATCACGTCACGATCCAGATTGGAAGGAAATTTCCTTTCCGGTAGTTCCAGGAATCGCTGGTAGTCTGCAGCGAAGGCATCGTAGCAATCGAGAATGTCGTCTTCGGGCCGCGTGCGAAAACGAACGGCTGGCAGGTCAAGGATGGTGCTCATGTAGCGACCGTAAAGCTGGTAAATCACGAGGTTCTCATAGACCTCGAGTTCACGTTCTGTTGCTGGTTCGTGCGCGATTAGCTTTCCGCGCATCTTCTCTAGCAGCAGCTCGCTGCGATGACGCAGGGCAGTTGCATTGGGAAACATGTCGTTCACCGAGCAATCGGGGCGATATTGCAGGAACGGCTGGAAATTGGTGAACGCCTTGCCCAGTGCTTTCTTCTCCAACGCAATCCGCTCGGGCAAGAACGGGTTTGCGTATCCGATCTCTGCGATCGCCTCAGCGACCCGCCAGTCTCTCGAAGCCAGCAATGCCACTCTAGGCTCCTATGGTGCAATGAATGCAGCGCGATGGTTCACGTATTGTACCGAAGCCTTCCGTTCGCGGGCTAGCCCGCGTCAACCATCAAGTCATCGTAAGTTCACTCCAGGAAATCACTTAAAGCTAGGGACCCACGTTTGGCACGCGAATCGCCGAGATGATCGACAAACTGAAATTCACTTCACGGGGAGCCCTTCCATGTCGATCGCAACTGTCACGGCCGAGCAGCCACTCCGAGCTCGACTGCACCGATTCATGTCCAGGCCACAGCGGCACCGCCTGCTTCATGGATATCCGCTCGCTGCCGCCATGCCCTACGCCGACCACGAAGCGAGGCGTCGCGCGGCGAACGGTGAGCCCGCGTTCCTGCTGTCTCTTATACACATCTGACGCTGCCGACGATCCAACTCTAGTGGAGAGTGCGGTGGGGGAGGGGTCGTGAGAATGGGGGGGGGGGGGGTGGGGGGGGGGGGGGGGGGGGGGGGGGGGGG
>JARFQX010000598.1 GCA_029287555.1 Rubripirellula sp.
GACAGATTCATGATCTGTTCTTCAAACAACTCACCGTACCCGAGCAGTTTTCTGTCCCAGTCGGACATCTCGAAGCCGAGATCACGTTTCTCGCGGCTTTGGCGGCAGAGCGCGTACAATTGAATACAGGCGTCCATAATCGCCCTGTGGTCGTTGCGCGTATCGCCGTTGACCTGCTGCTTCAATCGGGACAGCGAGCCGAACGGTTCGATGCGACCGTTGCGGAGGTAGAACTGCCCTTCCGTGATGTAACCGGTGTTGTCGGGAACGGGGTGCGTGACGTCGTCACCGGGCATCGTCACGCAGGCAAGTACTGTGAGCGAGCCGGCATCCTGGAAGTCGACCGCCTTCTCATAGCGTTTGGCCATCTGTGTATAGAGGTCGCCCGGATAACCGCGGTTCGACGGGATCTGCTCCATCACGATCGAGATTTCCTTCAACGCGTCGGCAAAAGCGGTCATGTCGCTCAACAGCACCAGCACCCGCTTTCCTTCCAAAGCGAATCGCTCACCAACGGCCAGGCAGAGGTCGGGAACCAGCAGGCACTCAACGATCGGATCGGCGGCGGTATGGATGAACAGGATTGCGCGGCTGAGAACTCCTCCCTCTTCGAACGCGTGCCGGAATCTCAAATAGTCGTCGTGCCGCAGTCCCATCCCACCGAGGATGATGACGTCGGCATCGGCTTGAAGCCCGATCCGAATCAGCAAATCGTTATACGGCTCCCCCGGCACGGAGAAGATAGGAATCTTCTGGGATTCCACCAGTGAATTGAAGACGTCAATCATCGGGATGCCCGTGTGCACCATTTTGTCCGGCATGCGACGAACGACGGGATTGACCGGGGGGGTCCCGATGTCAATCATCTCGCCGACGACGTTACCGCGTTGATCGCGAGGTCGTCCCGAGCCGTCCAGTACCCGGCCGAACAGCTCGTCCGAGAAAGGGACCTGCATGGGGCGTTGAAGAAACCGCACATGGTCGTTGTTCGACACTCCCTGGGAACCGCTGAATACCTGAAGGCTGACCGCCTGCTCGTCCACGCGAATTACCTGGGCCAGCGAATCTCCGTGCGCGGCAGAGACCACCGCCAGTTCGTCGTAGCCGACATGCGGTGCCTCAACGGTAACTACATTCCCCGCGATGCGGCTGATGCTGCGATAATGTTTCCTCATTTTTGCTCCTCGTCACTCTTGCCCTTGCGGGCGATAAACTGATCGATCTCTGCCAGCCAACGGCGGTATTCCGCGGAATCTGCAGCGGCGTAATTCAAGTTGCGGAACAAGTCCGTGATCCTGATCATTGTGTTTCGGACCGCCGACTTCGATGGTAGCTCGAAGTCGATGTCGATCACTTGAAGCAGTTTGCGGAAGACAAACTTCTGTCGCTCGGCCGGGGTTGCTCCGTCGACGTCGTCGAAGGCGTTCTGTTGCAGGTAACTGCTATCGATCAGCTCGGCCTTCTGCGCCACAATGAAGTCGTCGATCGACGTTCCTTCTTCACCGACGACGGTCATCATTTGCCGAACCTCGTCCCCCACTCGCAGCAACTGTCGAACGCGTTCCATTGCCTCCGCGTCGATGACGCCGCGGTACTGGCTCCAGGACGTCAGCGGATCGATTGCCGGGTATCGCCTGGCATCACTCCGCTCGCGTGACAGCCCGTGAAAAGCACCGACCACTTTGAGCGTGGCCTGGGTGACCGGTTCTTCGAAATTGCCGCCAGCCGGGCTGACCGTACCACCGATGGTCAGCGAGCCGATCTTTCCGTCGCGCAAACGGATGCTGCCCGCCCGTTCATAGAACGCTGCAATACGGCTTTCCAGATAAGCAGGAAACGCTTCCTCGCCGGGGATCTCTTCCAGCCTACCTGAAAGTTCGCGCATCGCTTGTGCCCACCGAGACGTCGAGTCGGCCAGTAGCAATACGTGAAGGCCCATCTGCCGGTAATACTCTCCCAACGTCACAGCCGTATAGACCGACGCCTCGCGGGAAGCGACGGGCATGGCTGACGTGTTGGCTACGATGATCGTCCGTTCCATCAGACTGCGACCACTGCGCGGATCAGTCAATTCGGGAAAGTCCCGCAGGGTTTCCACGATCTCGCCCGCTCGCTCTCCACAGGCTGCGATGATGACCACGTCGATCTCCGCATGCCTCGCGGTGATCTGCTGCAGCACGGTCTTGCCAGCTCCAAAGGGGCCGGGTATGCAATACGTCCCTCCTCGACAGATCGCGAACATGGAGTCGATGATGCGAACTTTCGTAACCAGTGGTTCATCGGGTAGCAGACGTTCGGCCGACTCGTTCAGGGGACGCTTGACGGGCCAGGTCTGCTGCATCGTTACGACATGCTCATGGCCCGCGGCGTCGGCCAACATGGCCACTGGCTGGTCGACGGTGTAGCAACCGGCCGCAGCGATCTGGTCGACAGTGAATCGGCCGCGCCAGCCGAATGGCACCATGATCTGGTGCGTGAAGACGCCTTCCACTACCGTGCCC
>JARFQX010000081.1 GCA_029287555.1 Rubripirellula sp.
GAGGACGAAGAAGGGTTTCTCCAGCTGGAATTGGGTGCCACCGGCGGTCACCGTTCCCTCCTGCATCGTTTCCAACATGGCGGATTGGGTCTTGGGTGTCGCCCGGTTGATCTCATCGGCAAGCAGAATCTGGGTGAACACTGGCCCCCGTTGGAACTCAAACCGCCGCCGACCGTCCTCGTCTTCGACAATCATGTTCGTACCGAGGATATCAGCCGGCATCAGGTCGGGCGTGAACTGAATGCGGTTGAACTTTAAATCCAGAACCCGGGCAAGGGTTCGCACCAACATGGTCTTGCCAAGTCCCGGGACTCCCTCGAGCAAACAATGACCACCACAGAGGACAGCAGTGAGTACGCCGTGAACGATTTCCTCATGGCCAACGATGACACGTCCGATCATATCGCGGATGGCGCCGTAGCGATCACGGAACGCCTCGGCCTCGGCCTGCATCGATTCTACGGTGTTACTCATCAGTCGTTGCGAGAGAGTAGGGAAGAGGAGAAATTCGACCGCGGCATCAGCGAAGTCATCATAGCCGAAACCCCGTCGCTCGGCGCGTCGCCCCGTCGACTTGCTACTTAAGCTCCTTCAAGCGTTCACGTTCGGGGCGGTTCTTATAAAAAGCGTCCAGCGGATAGCATCCGCTAACCATGCCGTTTCGCGGCGCCGTGGTGCAATCGCTGAAGGTACGACAAACCTTCTTTCGCGTCATCGTATTGCCTGAAAGCACGTCGGCGGGTAGCTCGGGATAGGACAAGACCATCCGACCAAGCCCCACCGAATCGACCCAGCCCTCGCGGACCACCGCTTGGGCGGTGTGGGGAAGCCAATCCTGCAAATACGTGTATCCCGAGCCGACAAAGATCATGTCGGGATGCTCTTTCTTGAGCTCAGCGGTGGCTCGGATCTGACGCACGGTACCAACGAGTGGATCTTCAGGCGGTTGGTAACCGTCACTCGGTGGAAAGTAAGCCGGTCGCTGGATGTGGGGGTTGTAATACGGACTGCCGGCCGTCGTGCAGACCATCCCGATGCCCAACTCCTTCAAGAGCGACATCAGCTTCGAGGGTTCGGACAAATCAATCCCCTGCCCACTGCCGTCTCCGCCAAAGGTCAGTCGGGCATCCGCGCCGGGTTCGGGTTCCCCGACGCCCTCGTGGCCGGGACAAAACGGCAGAAAATCAAAGATGCTTACCCGCATCGCCATCTGCAGCGTCGGCGCCGAGGCCTTCACCCCGGCAACGATCTCGCGCAGGAAGCGAGTTCGATTCTCGAAGCTGCCACCGAAGCGACCAGGGCGATCCATCCCGCTGAGCAACTCATGTCCAAGGTAGCCGTGGCAGTGTTTGATGTCGATGAAAGCGAATCCGGCCTTCTCGGCACGCCTGGCCGCATCGACAAAGTCATCGATCAACTGCAGCAGATCATCATCGGAGAGCATCGCAGAATCGTCTTTGATCCCGAGGCGGCGGTCGAGCACCGAATTGCGCTGCGCGGTCCGAGGTTCGGCACGAGCTTTATCATTGGGGCGAGCGTAGCGCCCCGAATGCGTCAACTGCAGCCCAACCAACAAGTCATCATCGCGACCAAACTCAGCGAGATGACGCTTCACCAGGTCGGCACGGAGCGACTCAATCTCGGCCAGATTGGCTTCACTGATCAAGAGTTGGTTTGGATTGGCGCGGCCGTCCTGTCGAATCGCAACCGCCTCGCCGCCCCAAATCAATTTCGCGCCGCTGATACCAAAGTGATGCCAGCGTCTTCGCGTCAAGTCCGTTGGTTTGCCATCTCGCGTTCCATCCCAACCTTCCATCGGCAGGATGCAGAAACGATTGCCAATCTGGCCTCCCGGGCGCGGAAGGGGTGCAGCCAACGGTGAGTGTTCGCCCGTTTCGAGCACTTCATCACTCGGCAACTCGAGTCCAAGCGAAGCGAGGTGCTCCATGAAATCGGAATGGGATTTGAAACTGGCGACGCGGGGAAATGCCATCAGCGGGACTCCTCCATCAACCGGCACAAATCCTTCTCGATACAACTCAACACATCAACGTCGCTCGGCGGCCGCTCCGGCGAGCCGGGATAGGTTTGGTTGCTTTGCAACATGCCTCGCAACTTCAAGAACATCGCCGCGGAATGTTTATAGGCTGGTGCCGGATCGCGGAAAGTAAAGCAGCCGAGGTACTGCAACAAGTCGTTCAACTCGTAAAAGCGTGGATCACCCGCTTCCCACATCGCATCCCGCCGCGCGAAAGCGTCCGGAGCAAATGTGCTTAGGCCGAGCAGGTAATCGCTCCCATACATCACCATGTCGATGGCCAGATCGTTGCCGGTAAACACCTTGAACTCGGGACGTACCCGATTTCGCAGCTCCAATCTCTCCCATTCCGGAAGCCGATGCAGTGACGAGTGCTTGGCCCCAATCGCGTTGGGAATCCGCATCAAGCGTTCGTAGACGTCCAACGAGTAGATCCTTCCAAAGGGAGCAAACACTTGTCCCAATTCGAAGAACAGGAACGACTCGCATTCGGCAGCCAACGTTTGATAGGCCTCGACAAGTGGATCATCAGCCAATTCGACCAGGCCGTAGGATTGAAAGAAGATCGGCGTGCCACCGTGTTGTTGAATCTGGTCAATACCGCGGCGGTAACCGTCCGCTTCGAACGTCGCGCCCGGTTGATCGCCCACGAAGACGCCGGCGACGAACGGGCGTCCTTGAGCGAGCTGTTGGCTGCGTCCAAGCACCGTCGCGCGCGTTGCCTCATCGATCAGGTTTGCGTAACCGGTGTCCATGTTGACAGCCGGCATCAGACCCGCGTCGAACGTCCGCTCGAGATGCGCGTCAAAGCCCTGCCAATCGACTTCGTCGTCGTGCATCGGCAGGAGGATGGCGGAAATGCCCGTAATCTTGCGACGCGGCGTGAGTAGCTGGGTGGGATCCAGTTCGGTGGTGGCCAGCGTGCTGCTGTGCTGGGTGTCTGGCATCGGTTTCGTTTTTGGGCAAAGGGATGTTGTCCTGATCTTGCTCGTCGTGATTTGCCCGTCGTGGGCGGCTCGCCGTGGCTGGTGATTGCGGCCAGTAGACCACCGCGAAGAGCTCGCATCCAGCGGGGGGCACGATCGCTAGTTCCCGATTCGATAGATTGCTTCCGCCGTCCTCAACAGAATGGAGTTGTCCACGACCGCAAGCGAGGCCAGAGTGCGTTCTTCGAGATCGTTTTCCGCCACCACCTCGAATTCTGGTCCGGCCTTGATCACCGTGGTCATCCCCTGCTCGCTGGTGAAATAAAGATAGTCACCGGCCAGCAGGGGAGAGGCGGAAAACTTTCCGCCGATCCGTTTGCGGTACACCAGCTCGCCCGTTTCCGCCTCGACGCACATGGCAATCCCATCGTCACTGATCGAATAAACCAAGCCCTCGTGGGCAATCATCGAGGGTGTCTTGGGGACGTTTCGGTCAACCTGCCAACGCAGGTGCGAATCGGTCACCGCGCCTCGACCCGTCGGCTCGATGGCCAGCATCTTTGCATTGTTAAAACCGGTCGACAAAAACACCAAGCCGGAATCAAGCACAGGCTTGGGAACAACGGAATAGCCCTGATATTCGAACTCCCAAATCGTCTCGCCCGTTTCCGGATCCAACGCCTGCACGCAATCACTTCCCGGCGCAACAACCTGGGTCTTACCGTCAACGTCGAAGGCCGAAGGTGTGCAGAACGAGAATGTCTTGCTGGCCTGGACTGGCCGTCGAACCTGCCATGCGAGACGGCCGGTGTTTGCGTCTAACGCGACCACCTTGGGTTCTTGATCGCCATCGCAGGTAAAGATCAGCCGATCCCCAACCAGAATCGGACTCCCGCCGTTTCCGTGAGTGGGTTGAAAATACAAATCGCGATTCACCCACAAGGGATCCCCGTCCAGTGTCAAGCAAGCGGTTCCCTGGTATCCAAAGTGAACAAAGAGACGATTCCCATCGATGATTGGCGTCGGACTCGCGTGACTGTTCTTGGCGTGCACCTTTGGCGGACGCTCCGATGACTGCTCCATGACCGAAACCTGACGAAGCAATCGACCACTTTCGGCATCAACGATCAACAGCGCCAGCGTTTGATCATCCTCGCCAGGTGAGTCGGCGGAGATCCTCGTCTCGGTCCCATCGGGCGTGACGGGAATCGCCGTCGTCAAGTATACTCGATCGCCGACCGTAACCGGGGAGGACCATCCGTTACCGGGCAACTCGGTGCGCCACCGCAGGTTCGATTCTGGCGACCACTTCGTTGGCAGCGACTTCGCGGTAACGCCGTCGCCATTGGATCCTCGGAACTGAGTCCACCCCGTCGAATCATCGGCGTCGCTGCAGGGGGCGAGGATCAAGGCGGCAAGCAAGGCCGAGATCGCGGCAACGATTGACCGGGCAACGACGGACCGAGCGCCGACGGACCGGGCACCGATTGCGAATCGACAAAAGTGAAACATGGAGCAGTTGCCTTCGATGGGCCTACAAGAGTCAAGTCGATTATTGTCGCAGAGGCCGCCGAAGCATTGAAGGTCCCTCCACCCAACTTGCGCCGGTCGCACCGGCTCGTTGGTTGAGGGCGTTGAAACCCACGCCAAAATGCCGCAAGAATGCTGCCGCCTACCTCAACTCCAAAGACCTGTCCACCCTTCTACACTGTTCGCATGGATGAGATGGATAAGCCCAACGATTCGGTAACTTCGCCCTGCATCGGCATTTGCAGAATCGAACCCAACGGCTACTGCGCGGGGTGCCTTCGAACTCGCCTCGAAATCGCAGCGTGGCCTTCTTGCAGTCCGACGCAGCAGCGAGAAATCCTTCGCCGACTGGATGAGCGTCGAAGAGAAACGTCAAGTTAAGGCTGTGCGAGTCCGCTCTTAGGCGCATCGATGAGTCTTACCAGATCGGCCTCTTGGGGAACTCGTCGCAGCGATTGAGACTTGCCCAAGGCAGCATAGATTTTTTCCGCAACCGGC
>JARFQX010000109.1 GCA_029287555.1 Rubripirellula sp.
TGGCACTGCATTACTTTCATCGTGTCTTGATCCATGAAGTCGGATCGCCTGCAACCCTTGGGCCTGGTACCGTTGGCAGTGTCGATAGCGGCCATCGCAACCGTTCTCGGGAGTAATTCGAGTCGTGTTCCAGCGGCGAAATCAAACCTGTCGTGCAGCGGTTTTTCGCGCCCCTGGTGCACCACTTGAATTGCAAGAATTCGACATTCACAGACCGGCGGAGCGGGAAGCCCTGGTGCAGATCACGCTGTGCACGATTTGTGGCAGCGACTTGCATACGATTCGGGGCAAGCGAAACGAGCCGACGCCGGCGATTCTTGGTCACGAGATTCTTGGCAAGGTAACGGAAGTCGGGGATCCGCCGCCCCTGGATGTCGATGGAAATCCAGTGCGAAAGGGCGATCGCGTGACCTGGTCGACATGTGTCTCCTGTTCTCGATGTGATCGATGCAACGCCGGCTTTCCACAGAAATGCCGGACGCTATTCAAGTACGGGCACGCGGTTGCGGAGGGACGATACGCGCTCAGCGGTGGTCTCGCGGAATACATCCTGTTGCGACGTGGTTCTGCAGTGATACCACTGAGCGATGCTTTGGCTGACCAAGTTGCATGTCCAGTGAATTGTGCGACTGCGACGATCGCCGCCGCTTACCGGATCGCCGATCAGGTCGCCGGCAAACGGATTCTGGTTTTGGGCGCCGGCATGCTGGGACTGACGGCCGCCGCCTTCGGTAAGTGGAGGCAGGCTTCGGAAGTTACGGTTTGTGATCTGGACGCCGGCCGATTGCAGAAGGCATCGGCGCTGGGTGCAGACAACATCGTCGATTGGAAGTCGCACGATCTCGATGATTCCCTGCCCGAGATCGTTTTGGAATGTTCCGGCGCCCCCGACGCGGTGGAACTGGCCTGCCACGTGGGCGACATCGGCTCGAAGGTCATTCTGGTTGGCTCAGTAAAGCAATCGCCGCCCGTACCACTTGACGCGCAAAACACTGTGCGCGCGTGCTTGTCCATTCACGGTATCCACAACTACACACCCAAGGACCTGGGTACCGCGGTCGAGTTTCTGCTTCACTCCAGCGGCAGGTTTCCACTCGCTGAACTCGTGCAGACGACCTATCCCCTTACGGCTGTGAACGATGCCATTGAGTTCGCCTTCGAAAATCGTCCCATCCGCGTTGCCATACGACCATGAAAAGGTCAAGAAATGTCTGCTGTTGATGATGTTGTCAAGCTGTTCACGCTGCACGGCGACTCCGATTATGGGGGCGAGCGCGTGACGCAACTCGAGCACGCTTTGCAAGCGGCCCAATTGGCCGAACGGGAACAAGCCTCTTGTCAGCTGATCGCCGCCGCGCTGCTGCACGATATCGGACACCTGCTTCACGAATTGCCCGATGACGCGCCCGACTGCGGGATTGACGATGAACATGAGATCTCGGGCTACAATTATCTGCGAAACTCGTTCCCCGAGGCGGTTGCCGAGCCGATTGGCTTGCACGTCGCCGCGAAGAGATTTTTGTGTGCGGTCGATCCCCAGTACCTGGCTCGCTTGAGTGCCCCCTCGCTCACCAGTCTGAATTTGCAGGGCGGCCCCATGACGGATGAAGAAGTTGAACGCTTTCGCCGGCACAAGTATTTCGAAGATGCAGTAAGACTGAGGAAATGGGATGACAACGCCAAGGCTCCGGGACTCGAGACAAAGCCTCTGAGTCATTTCACCAAGTACCTTCGACTTGCGGTGAACGAAGAAGGCGCAACATGAAGTTACATTTTGATGTCGCCGTGATCGGTGGTGGTATCGTCGGGTTGGCGCATGCCTGGATGGCCAAACGCCGGGGCCTGCGCGTCGTTGTCCTGGAACGATCCCCCGCCGCTGAAGGGGCATCGGTGCGGAATTTTGGGATGATTTGGCCGATCGGTCAGCCGGCAGGGCAGCTCTACGAACTGGCATTGAAGTCACGTGAGTTCTGGCTGCAGTTAAAGACGCATGGTGTTCTGGATGTTCGAACATGTGGTTCGATCCACTTGGCGCATCGAGAAGACGAACTGGCGGTGCTACAGGAGTTCTGTAATCACCGATCGCACCAGACAAAGATGCTCAGCGCCGAAGAAGTCCTGCAGCGGACGCATTTGGCCAACCCGGACGGTTTGCTCGGGGGAATGCTAAGCATCACGGAACTCCGCGTCGATCCGCGAACGGCCTGTCAGCGGCTGGCATCGTGGCTCCAATCCGAGGAGGGTGTCGAGTTCCACTATGGTGCGATGGTTGTGGCTGTCGACGATAAGCACGTGCACGCTGCCGACCAGCGGGTGTGGACGGCCGAGAGAATCATCGTTTGCAGCGGGAGTGATTTGAAAACGCTGTACCCCGAGATCCTGCAAAGCTCCGACCTGCGGCTTTGCAAATTGCAGATGCTCAAGTCAGTAGCTCAGCCGCAGCGTGATTCCAATACGCCGCACATTGCCAGTGGGCTTACACTTCGCCACTATCCTTCCTTTCAGAAATGTCCGTCGCATGCGGGACTTAGGCGGCGAATCGCGGAAGAGACGCCGGAGCTAGATCGATATGGCATACATGTGATGGCCTCGCAACTATCGAGCGGTAGAGTGATTCTGGGCGATTCCCACGAGTATGATGATCAGATCACACCGTTCGATAACATGGAGATCGATGGTCTCATTGTTCGAGAGCTGCGTAAGGTGATTCGATTGGATGATTGGCGGATGGCGCAAAGATGGCATGGCGTTTACGCTAAACATCCGCGACTGCCGGTGCTGGAAGTCGATGCAGCAGATCGAACAACGGTTTTCACGGGGACGGGCGGAGCAGGAATGACGCTGTCGTTTGCTCTGGCCGATCGTGCCTGGACACGCTGGACGGGGGAGAACGCTTAATGGACAGCTGCTGTTATCTCAAAGCCGTAGTGCTGGATTGGGCGGGGACGACGATTGATCACGGCAGCCGAGCGCCGGCCATCGTGTTCCAGGAGATCTTTCGTGAGCGAGGTATCGAAATCACGCAAGCTCAGGCTCGAGAGCCAATGGGAATGGCCAAACGCGAACACATCGCGGCGATCGGCTCGATGAATGATGTTGCCCGGGCGTGGCAAGACAAATACGGGCAACCGCCCAGCGACGACGATTTCGATTCGATGTATGAAGACTTCCTGCCGTTGCAAAAGAAAACATTGCGGGATCATTGCCGGTTGATCGATGGGGTCGCGGAAGCCGTGAGGGAGTGCCGCGAGATGGGACTGAAGATTGGTTCTTCAACCGGTTACACCCGAGAATTGATGGAAGTGGTCAGCGAAGCGGCCGGACGACAAGGGTACCAACCCGATTGCGTGATTTGTGCCGAAGACGCGCCACGCGGGCGTCCAGCCCCTTTCCTTTTGTATGAAGCGGCGATGCGGCTCGATGTCTACCCGTTGTGGTCGATCGTGAAAGTGGACGATACGGAGGTCGGCATTCAGGCTGGTCGCAACGCCGGTTGCTGGACCGTCGGGGTGACGCGCACGGGAAACTGCGTCGGCTTGTCGGTGGAAGAAGTCAACGCGTTGTCAGATCAGGAACAGAGGCGATTGTGTCATGAAGCTGGCGAGACGCTGAAAGCCTCCGGTGCTCACTTTATCGTCGAGTCGGTCACTGGGATTCCGGCCGTGCTGGATGTCATCGAACGGCGAGCCGCTCGAGGCGAGCTGCCAATTTGATCCCTTTCCCCAATGAACTCCGTCGGAGAACCTCAAAGAGGTGAGGCTGGACATAACAGGGTTGCAACTCGCCAACCTTCGTGCGGGTGGGGAAATCGGCCGAGGCGGGTCCGCGAAATCTCTTCGCCGCCGTCTTCGTCAAATCTTCGACCAGACTTCAGGGAATATGCAGCCCGCCGTGGGATCATTCGGATTTTCTGACGAGGAGGTTGTCCCGCATGAACGTCGAGACCGCTGAGAACTGGGCTCATCTTCAAGACTTGCTCTTCGGTGGGTCCTGGAATGAACAATTGGGGCGTTTCCGTTCTCCCTGCGCGTATCGAGGTTTATCAGAATCCTCGTATCTCCTTGAAACGACATTGATCAGGCTCGGCGGGCCGTTTGCTCGGCTTGAGCAACATCTTCTACGGAACTTCAGAAAGTACGCACATCGAAATGTCGTCGCCCGCGATTCCTTCTGGCACTGGCTATCGATGGCGCAACACCACGGTTTGCCAACGCGCCTTCTTGATTGGACACACTCGCCGCTCGTAGCCGTGCATTTCGCGACTGCGAACACGGAAAAGTTCGATCAGGACGGAGCGGTATGGTGTATTGATTACGAGCGGACGCATCTCTTGTTGCCTGAACCAATGTTGCGGAAATTGCAAGGTGAAGGAGCCAACACATTTACAACTGAGCTACTTGCTGAAGCGGTATCTTCGCTTGATGAGCTCGACCAGATGTCCGTCAGGCCATATCTCTTGTTCTTTGAGCCACCATCAATAGATGACAGAATCGTCAACCAATATGCTTTGTTTTCGGTAGTTTCTAACCCGACATTAGGCCTTGAGGACTGGATTGCGGAGCACCCCGATTTATGTCGAAAGATAGTGATACCGGCATCACTTAAGTGGGAGATTCGCGACAAGCTTGATCAGTGCAACATCACCGAACGCGTGCTGTTTCCAGGGCTTGATGGTTTGAGCCGGTGGCTCCATCGTCACTACAGTCCAAAGAACAACAGCTAAAGTTAAGAAATACGGCTGCCCGCTGGCGGCGAATCCGCATCTGGCACGACCGATAGTAGCTGCTTTTCGCTCTCAAACAATTCTCATCGTCAATCCGCCATTATGAAGCGATTATGCCCGTGTACGGGGGGGAACGTACATCGGGGTGGTGCGGTCGCGCTGATCATCCAAGACGACCCGCGCCCCGCCGTAAGATTCTGGTTGTGAGCAAGAATTCATGGCCAGCTCCTGCTAACTTGAACTAACCTGCGGATAGAGCCTGACAGCCTTCGTGATGGCATAAGCAAAAGGACGGTGATTAGCGAGAGGACAAGCAAATGGACGGCGAGGCTGTCAGCGCTCCTTTCTACCAGCCGGCCCGATGATTCCGGCGGCAAACGCAAGGCCATACTAAGGTATGGATCTTGCCCTTACCGTGCGCAACTCTCCGTTTCCAAACTCGATGCGTTTTGCATCGCGTCGGGCCGTTCCTTGGTCGTCCGTAATGGCCAGCGATTGCTGCGCGAGAGGGATCATGCCGCGCGGAGCCGCTCCAGGACTTCGATGCAGAGCCGTCGATAGGCGATTCCACCCGGATGCTGGTCCGCGAACTTCAATACCGGCTCGCGTTTGATTCCCATGCTTTCTACTTCCGCAGAATGCGGAATCGCGGATTTGAGAAATCGTTTGCTCGAAGCCCGCATTTCGTACATCGTCTGCTGGTGGATCTCGTTGTCGGCTTGCACGATCGAGAAGAACGGGCTCAGTTTCTTCTTGCTGTGCTCATGTCTCGCAAAGAATTGCACCAGTTGATCGTAGGTACGCTGCGAAAGCGTCGTGGGGATCACCGGAACGAGAATCAAGTCGGCCGCATCGAAGAGGTTCTCCGACAAGAGAGAGATTCCGGCCGGCGCATCAAGCACCACGACATCATATTCGTCGCGAAGCGAGCGGAGGACTCTGGAGAGCAACCGCTTGGAGTGCTTCATGCGATCGAGAACCTGATCGAACTTGCGATGCGCGAGTCTGGCGGGCAAGATGTCGAGCCGGTCGTAGTCGGAGCCGCGTATGTACCCGCGCAGTTTGCGTCTGCCCCGAAAAAACTTGCTGGGCTTCAAGTCGCTGGCCGCGCGGACTCGAAAGTAGAACGAAGAGGCGCCCTGCGGGTCGAGATCGATCAACAGCGTACGCAGTCCGGCATCGGCCATGCCATAAGCGAGATTGACAGAGGTGGCGGTCTTCCCGACACCACCTTTGATACTGTAGGTCGCTAGAATTCTCATGCGGCGAGCCTCCGATCATCGGTCAGTTGTTGGACCATGGATTTCGTACTCTCGTCGGCGAATTCCGCCAGGTGGGCGTTGAGTTCACTTCGGACCGCCTTTTGACGTTGGTGCAGGATTCCGACCAGACTGCCTACCGCCAACGTCAGCTCGTGTGAATCTGCCTGTCCCGCGACCTGGTTGTAGACGTAACCTCGCAGGAACTCCTGCTGAACCGCCAAGTCGTTGAATGTCCCCAAAACGCGTTGAATGCTCTTCAGACGCTTTGTCAGAGGCATCACAAGTTCAGGCACGTACAGCGTGCCAAAGAACTCGACCAAGTATCGCAGCTTCTTGGCCTCCAAACGAACATCGTGCACCTGCGCATCCGGTGACTGAGTGCTAATTCGCGAAATCATCCGACAGATCTTGCGATAGCGTCGAGGAATCAATTGGTTAGCCAGCGAAGCCACCGGAACGTGCGAGTTGACGGTAACAGGCCACCATTTTGCCTCAGCAAAAACGCCTTGCACCTGGCTTATCGATCGCCGGTAAGCATCGGACTGGAGACGGCTGGAAACCGAGTGTTGCTGTTCGTCTCTCTCAGCGTTAAGGTCGCCAAACATCTTGTCGAGGCAGTGTGCAAGCTCCCCCGGCACGTGCTCCGCGTGTTGCTCACGGTCGATCAGAAACACATCGAGGTCGCGGAGTCGATTTGTTTGGCGAGCAAACTGGGATAGTTCGCTGATCGTCTGAGCCGTCAAGTTTCTGGGATAGACTTCTTTGACAAGCTTCAGTAGCGAGCGGACACGACGAAGGCTGACGCGGTAGTCATGCAGAAACTCTGTATCCAAGTCGTCGATGATGCCCTGTTCACAATCTCGGCAGATGTCCAGCGACGCACTTGCCAGGCGTCGAGTCGCCTCGCGGGCGGTTAGCTCCGGTGAAATCGATGTGGTTGGCTTGGATGACCACGGCTGCGGGCGATGTCCGGTTTGGGTCAGAATCATCTGCAAGGGCGGAGTGTCGATTCGGGGGAACCCCAATCTCGCCAGGTTTTCCTCGATACTTCCTCGCTCACGATCGTAGCCGCGGATGGGCAGGACGCGGCACATCCCAAGGATCTGTTCCCGTCTCTCGGTCACCCGGACAAACCGCTGAAACAGAAGGCGAGTGACCGTCTTGTCATCCTCGTTGCGAAGATCGGCTCGATGTGTCGCGACGCCCAAAGTGGTGAGCGGAAGTAATGCACGCAGGCCAATGATTCCGCGGAGCTCGTCGCGCATGCCGCCTTCCGGCCAATCCCACCAGAAACGCGGTACCTGTTCGAGCGGTTCGCAGCTTGCAATCGGTTCGTTGGACGATTCGTTGGACGATTCGTCGGACGAGAAGCGGTTGCAGTCGCACAGTATGCACGTGCTGTCAAGTCGATAAAACACCAGGTTCTGAAACCACAACTGCCAATCGAACGTGTCGTAAAGCGTGATTTCCTGGCGGTCGTCTACCGTGATCTCCCAACGAAGCGAACTATCCAAGCGTGAGACAATCTCGTTGGTGCCCACTTCGCCTGGCAACAACCAAGATTGTGCAACCTGACCGGTGTGATCGACCATCCTGTGTTTCCAAACGGATTGGGAGTCGCTCGGGTGGGAAACTCGTCGAAGCGGCCGGCTTCGAATTGCCCATTTCGCCTCTTCTTCCTGCGCAGCCGAAAAATCCGGCATGCGCTCGTCTTGGTTTTTCGGTTCTGGATGAAGACGCGATTAACCTGTTTTTCTCGGAAGATTGATATTGATGCGGCCCACTGCCTTTCTCATGGTCGAGTTGTTGCCGTCCGCGCCCCTCGCTATCGACGTGTGGTCTTTGTGAGTTTCAGGCCCAAGCGAACGTTACCCTCGAACGATGATCCCGCCTCCGTCTGGTCAACGAGGACATGAGCCATGAGCTCGCCGCACGGTTTGGCCCCGGCTTCATGCTCCTCCGGTTTTCTGGTGCGCCCGAAACGTGTTCAATAGATGTCGGAACGGGATGCAACAGGTCATTGGAGGAGCCAACATCGATCCGTCCGCCGAACCGATACGACAGGCATGTGCAGTACCCATTCGCAGGATGGGGGAGCAGCTACAGGTCTGTCTGATCACCTCACTAAAGAAGCGGCGTTGGATATTGCCCAAAGGTATCATTGATCCGGGCGAGACGTGCAACGAGACCGCGTTAAAGGAAGCACTTGAAGAAGCCGGACTTCACGGTCGGATCATTGGAGAACCGCTTGGGGTGTACGAAGATTTCAAATGGGGACGTCCGCTGCTTGTATCTGTGCTGATGATGGCGGTCACCCATTGCGAGAACGAATGGAATGAGGCGGATGTTCGCGACCGCTGCTGGGTGAGCTTTGACCGAGCTCTGCAGATGATCTCAAGACCAGAAATACGCGGATTCGTCAGTTTGGCCGCCGAGAAAGTCCTTGCCGACTAGGCGGGTGCTGGAAAGACAAGGGGGCAAAGATCCAAGCGGAGTAAGGATGGCCGCTGGTCCCCCGCGTTTTTCGCCACTAGCCCAATAGAGATTGCTCTGCACGGACTCACCGAGGTCCGGGAACAAAGAGGGCGAAGATACCCGATTCGCGCTGCGACACGCGCGATGCCGTGCCTGGATTTCCCAAAATCAAGCGTACTCGACGCTCAACTATGCGCACGGAATGCGAGTAGTCTTCAAGCGTCCCTCATTCCGTGGGCCATCAACCTTTCGACGCTTTCTGATTCCTGGTCCTCGTGGCGTTCCAGTGCAATGGCAAAGTGATCGACCTCTCGCATGGCGGACTGCCAGGACTCAAACGGCGGGTCGGGGGCGAGTAATCGCTCGCAAAGTTCATCAAGGCGATTCAGTAGCTCCCCCTGATCCCGTGACGATTGACAACGAAGCACGGCGATCTCAGGTGACGACGGGGAATACTGCCGAGCGAGCTCATCCACTATTGCGTCCTCACGCTCAAAATGCTGCACAAGTCGCCCGCGCACCTGCCCGAGCCTGGTCGCGGTTTCTCCGAAATGCGGTACTCCAAGTTGTCCTACTTCTCGCATCCACGCACGAACTTCGTCAATTTGCAGGTCCAACTCCCCCTCTTCAAAGCGCGAAGAATCTACGGTTTGGGCAAGTACGGTATCAGATTTCATGGCTTTGCTCGCTGCAATGAACAACCGGTCATAGGCAGTGTCATGCCAACGGGCTATGCAACAATGATGCCTAATCAGCGAGGTGTAAGGTCTGACTCGAGGATGACGGGCAATGCGCATGACAATCGTCGGGTGAAGCAACCGCATGCATTGAGACATTACCGCACAGTGTGTGGAACGCACCGCACGGGGGACGATTCACTTCCGATGCCTTATTGAAGCCGTTCCACGCTTCGTGCAAAGGGAGCCGGGAATGGAAGAAACAAATCCCATCGAGAACGCCAATCTGACACCAACCGAGCGAGCCCTTTTCGAGTTCATGCGATTGCATCCAGGTCGTGTGCTCAGCCGTCGGGAGTTACTCGACGCGGTCAGTCCCGACTCACCTTCGGGGGAGCGAATTGTGGACGTTCACATTGCCGGTCTTAGAAGGAAGCTCGGAGATTCTGGAGTCCGGACAGCATGGGGAGTCGGGTACTTCTTCCAGGCAAGCCAAGCTGCTGCTTGAGCGATTTGGCGTCGCGAACTTGCTCCCGCAGTGTCTGTAGCTGGCGAAAGCCGTTACCGAACTCGCATTGTCTTAAGCGTCAAACACCGACTTCGGTCGCCGACTCATGCTCGCGGTCGCCCGATTGAAACTCGTTTTGGTCATAGGCTCGATTCGTCGCGTCGCCTGGTGACCTGGAAGATTGACCGCTCTGCAATCATCGCCCTGGATCTGAAATCCGCTGCAGCTCAATGGATCGACGATACGAGGGTTCATCGCCATCGCTTCCGTGCCGCCGCACGCCGTTTGGACACCGGTCGATCCAAAGGCAACCGCAGCTGGATTTGCCCAGCCAGATCGGACTCCCTCTGCCGTTGTTCGAACGAAGACCGAGACTCGTTGAACAATTCAATCGATTCTCTCATCGTTGGTTTTCAACTTCGTGCGACTTTTTCTTCCGCTTCGATCAAATCACGCACTGCCTCGCACGACTCAGAAGGCCATTTCGCTTCGCGCTCATGCTTTCTTAACCGTTTAAGTTGAATCATTTCGATAGGATGATATGTCTCAGCGGCTCCAAAGATGGAGCGTGGGCGAACTTCAAAGCGACCGCTCAAGTGCCGGATAGCTGAAAGGTTGAAGCGTAGAATCGTAAGATGTGGTTCAGTAGCTCGCGACTTGACGACAAATGATCGAGGAGTTGAGAAATGGCGATTGCTCCCTCTGCAGGCGAGCCTGCTAGCCAGGAGATGCTGGTAGACCCAGTAGGTCTCGAGCGGGAATACTACTGCCGAGAAGTTGACCTAAAGGACCCAGACCAGGCTGTGACCTTTGGCACAAGCGGGCACCGCGGATCTCCCTTACGAAGCTCGTTCACCGAATCGCACATCATGGCAATCACTCAGGCCATTTGCGATTATCGTCAGAGCCAGCGAATCGATGGCCCTGTCTATATGGGTAAAGACACGCACGCCTTGTCGACGGCGGCCCAGCGCACTGCGCTGGAGGTCTTGGCAGGCAACGGCGTGGAAACAATCATTCAGGAGCATGAGGGTGTCACGCCCACGCCGGTCATTTCGCGGGCAATCCTAGCTTACAACCGAGATCGTGAAGAGCATCTGGCTGACGGCATCATTATCACGCTGTCACACAACCCTCCGGAAGATGGCGGTTTTAAGTACAACGCAAAAAACGGAGGTCCAGCAGACGTCCAAACCACCAGGTGGCTCCAGCAGCGCGCCAATGAGCTGTTGCGCGGTTGGAATGTTGGTGTTAAGAGAGCGCGGCTAGAGTTGGCCCTCAGAGCCGATACGACTCACGAGGAAGACCTGGTCATGCCGTACGTCAACGATTTGAAGCATATCGT
>JARFQX010000806.1 GCA_029287555.1 Rubripirellula sp.
AGGCATCTGCGTAGCGCCGCCCCAATTCGCGATACGCCTCGGCGCTAAAGTGAACTTCGTCTCCCTTATGGCCGAGGCCTTCGGACGAAACGTAGGCGGTGTTGTCAACCTTCGTCGGTAGCGATCGATGCGCCTCGTCGACTTGTTTTCTCTGGTCGCTCCAGGGGCGTTCCTGGAATTGTCCCATTTGCCCCACAATGAAGGGAACGTTGGGAGCGTCGAGATCGCGACGAAATCGCTCGATCAACTCGTGCAGTTTCTGCTCATAGACTTCGGCCTTCCCCTCCTTCGAATCCGATTCTCCTTGATGCCATAGGATCCCTTTGAGGTTTCCGGCCTGCAGAGCAACTTTGGCACGTTCGAGGCACTCATCGTACGGATGACTCTTGGTTTGAGCGTGGTATCCGCCGGGCTGCCAGGCGGAGATCGGCGATCCTCCCACCGCACAGGGTATCAAGCCGATCGTTACTTCCGGCATCGCCTGCGCGATAACGATGCCAAATGTGCGCCCCAAGCCGACTCCGGCAACCGGCTTGTCAAAGTGGATCGGATCGACCGCGTGCTTCCATTGTCGGTCCTTCGTCAAGGTGAGCACACGCGGTTGAACGACTTGATCTTGGGCAGCGACTCGCCCTCGACCAGCCATGTTCGATTGGCCAACGAGCAGAAAGAGGTGGAAATCTTTCTTCGCTGGCAGCGTAACGTTGTCCTCGCCGCGAGCCACCGACACGAGGAAGACGACAAGCAAGCAGACACAGTGGGGTAGTCGATGAAGCATGGAAGACGGACCTTGGAGATGGATACGGACACAAGATACTCACCATCGTCATCCAAGTCGACCAACCAACGTTGGGAACGCGACCGAAGTACCCATGCATTCGGTCGAGCATCCGCCGATGAGACGCTACGATGAAGACTCAACCACGCACATCCACCCCGCACCCCTCCATCCCTCGCAACTCGCAACTCGCAACTCGCAACTCGCAACTCGCAACTCGCCACTAGCCCCTCGCCACCAAAAAAATGTCTCGCCTGTTTGCGATCGGTGATATCCACGGTTGCCCGAAAGCCTTTTCGTCGCTGATCAAGGCTGCGGCAATCGAGCGATCCGACACGGTCCTCACGCTGGGCGACTACGTGGCAAAGGGCCCTGATTCACAGGGCGTTTTGGATCTCATGATCGACTTGAAGGAGCACTGTCAACACGTGCCGCTGTTGGGAAACCACGATCGCATGATGTTAGCGGCGCTCGAGGGCGAAATCGATCTTGGGACGTGGTCCGCAGTTGGGGGAAAGCGTGTCCTTGCGTCGTATGGTCCAACGGGACGGCTGGCACAGATCCCACGCGAACACCATAGGTTCCTAAGCGGTTGCCGACTCTTTCATGAAACCGATCGCTATCTTTTCACGCACGCATGCTACGATCCGGAGTTGCCGTTGTGCGATAGTGACGAGTCCGTGTTGCTTTGGAAGAAGATCCGCAACGAGCTGCCCGCTCCTCACTTCTCTGGGAAAGTCACGGTCGTTGGCCACACGAGCCAGAAATGCGGCAACGTCTTGGATGCCGGCCATCTGATCTGCATCGATACCAATTGTTGCTCCGGTGGCTGGCTAACCGCAATGGAACTGCCATCGCGAAGAATCATTCAAGCCGACGAGCACGGAAGACTTCGCCAATAGAAAGTTCTCCCCCTTCACTCTTCAAACTTCAAACTTCAAACTTCAAACTTCACCCTTCACTCCTCACCCTTCCTTTCACTCCCAATTTTCCTCTGCCAGGAATCCACGATAACGCCGCATGATCCGTTCTCGGTGAATGTTAAAGAAGATCATCGTGGCGAGCACGACCAATCCGACGCCGATCAGAATGACGGCTCGAATGATCCCTCCTTCCCGATGGAATTGGAGGCCGAGTTGACCGACAACGTTGATCACCAGGAAGGCGATGCCGATCGAGACAAACGGGCGGATCCGCAAGGCAATTCCGGTGGCGGTCCCCGCGAGACTTAGCAGCAAGACCGCGACGAATGGCAACAAGCCAGCTTCCTTCGCGAAGAAAACCTCGAAGGTCGAGACGGCCAGAATTGCACCCGCCGCTGCCGAACGAATGCCGTTGAGCGCGCGCGGCTTCAGGTCCTTGCGGTGCAGCTGGGCCAAGATCAGCACGGTGATCGCGGCCGGAATCACGTACAACTGGACCAAACCGGTCAGCTCTCTTGCTTCAGGAATCCACAAATAGATTGCGACGTTGAACAGGGCAGCCGCGACATACATCGTCCATCGCACATGACTGCGTTGCGAGACAATCAGGTAGAACGCACCGGCGGCGAGGAAGATGAACGCGGCGATTGCCTTCTGGTCCATCGGCGTGACGGCCGCCAAGGCCACAGGCGATATTAACGCCATGTGGTAGGTCGGACTCAAAAAGACCTTGGCTCTCGGATGTTCGACGCGACTGAGCACGACATTCAAGCCGTAGAGCAAGAAGCTATAAGCGATGACCGCGAACGAAGCGAGTGGGCTGCGGGTCAACGTCAATCCTAACAGCGACGTGCAAACGTATAGGAGCGCCGTAAAGACCGCCGCCGCCGATGTGTAAACCAGCCATTCACGGCCAGACTCCCAGGCCATCCACAACCAGCTCACCGATACTAACAACATCGCAAGGGCGAGAATGATCGACGGTTGCAGCGTGATCATCGACCCAATGGTGAGCACGACGCTGGCCGCGACGCTCAGATGCGCAAGCGCGGTAAGCGACCGCCCCAACTCTCGAGCATATTCGCTGGGCGAATCGCCAGAGCCACGTCGAACCATGTATTCCGACATCACATACACCAAACCGAGGCACGAGATGGCGAATCCAGCAAACTCACGCACCGCCGAGGGATCAGCGTAGAGTAGCGCGATGCTGGCCAAACCGATCGGCGCCAAAACAGCTGCCGCGGTGGTCGACGGAACGTCTCGTTTTCTCACCCCAACGACCAGATACGTCATCGCCGCGCTAAGAATGCTCACCGGAAGACTCGGAAACTCTGGCCGCACGAGCCAATGGATTGGCAGGGTGATCGCGACCGCCGCCGTCGCCATGCCCAATGCCCAACCGTACAACGCCCGAGCCATCGAGGACTCCTGGGCCTCGGTCAGCGGCAAACGAAGGATCGACAAGACTCGATCTCCCAGCGGCCGGTTGGCCTGAACGGCGATAAGTCCCCAGAACAACCCCATCGTGGCCAAAGCAACATCGGTTGTGATGTCCCATCCTCGCGACAAGCAAGCTCCAAAGAAGGCAACCACCGTGCTCGATACCAGCAGATGCAGCAGCCAGGCGCTCGGCTGCAAGTACATGACGTGGAAGAACAGCAAGCAGGAAAGAACGCCCGTGAGCAGCCAGGGCCAATCGAGGTCCGCCGTGACCAGGCCGGAAATCGAAAACGCCAGCGTAGCGGCCTGCAACGCCAGACATGCGGTGGTGACAACAAGCGGCCAACGGAAGAACGATCGGTCCAGACCCGCTTGCTTCAGACCAAGCAATGATTCGAGTCGCTCGGGTCGGACCTTCACCCAACGTGCGACGAAGACCAATCCGTTCATCACGATCAAGGTGGCCACGGTGAGCGTCGCGGTCGAACCACGGAAGTAGTCGTTGGCAAGCAGCAG
>JARFQX010000123.1 GCA_029287555.1 Rubripirellula sp.
TGACTGCGGATCCGCTCGGCAATCGATTGCGACTTTCCGCTTGTCGCCGTCGCTGTTCCATCAAGCACGGCGGCATCGAAGTGCTTGGTTTGCGGCAGCGTCTTCTTGACCAAGATTCGTTCGCAGATTCCCCACAGGCTACTGGTGATGAAATAGATACACAGTCCAGCCGGCACTCGGAAGAAGAACAAACCCATCATCAGCGTCATGACGTTCATCATCTTCGCCGTCATTCGGGTTTGTTCATCCGTTGGCGGAGGCATGAACATTTTTTGCTGCAGCAGGAATAGCACGACTACGATCACCGGCAGCAGATTGAAGTACGGGCCAAGCCACCCAGTTCCGCGACCCGACAGGTACTCCCAAAGCCAGTCACCCCAGTAGGAAAACATATCGGGTCCGGCCAGGTTCGACGCCCAATCGGTGCCGCTGTAGAACGCCGCTTGCCGTAGTTCAATATCGACCGACAGAGCGCGATAGAGGCCGATGAAGATTGGCAGTTGCAGGAACATTGGCAGGCAACCGGCCAGCGGGTTGAAGCCGACACGCTGCTGCAATTCCCGCTGCGCTTTCAGCTTGCCTTCCATGTCGTCCTTGTACTTCTCGTTGATCTTCTTGATCTCGGGAGCCAACTCCTGCATTTTCTGGGCGTTGATTGCCGCCTTGCGGCTCAGCGGGAACATGCAGGCACGAACGATCAGGGTCAGCAGGATGATGGCAACCGCGTAGTTTCCGACGCCCGATAGCACGTGCAGCAGCGAGCCCAACATCCGCGAAAAGAACGCGAACATCGGCAGCCCGTAATAGACGCTATCCTGCAGTCCATGTTGAGCTAACAGGTCGGGCTGCTTGGGACCGGCGAACAGGCGCAGTTCTTGACGCATCGAAGCGCCCGGAGGCACGTTGGCGACGACGCTGTCGAGATAGAAGGTTGTGTTGACCGCTCGCTCTTGATGTCGAGGAATCAAATTCGCATCGGCCGCGATGCCAGCCGATGCCCGGCGAAAGTGCTTCAGCAAATCGGCTCCGCGTGGTGGCAGGTACGAAACGATGAAGTACTGGGCGTCGACGCCGATGTACTTCATGTCACGCGCTTCGGCACCGCTGTCGGCCGCAAAAATCGTCTGATTCGGGTTGTATTCACGGAGCGTGAGCTTCCCGCTCTCGAGCTTTTCAAGACTTTCCTTCGCTCGCGTCAGCAACGTAAAGCCGCTAAGCAATTGATGATTCTTGCTGGCGACGGTCTTGTAGACGACATCCCGCGCTGCGGCGCCGCCCCGCCAATGCGGACTGATCTTGTTGCTGTACCACCAGCCTTCGAGCGTCAGGCCGTTGGCACCTTCGAGGCGATAGGCAAGATCCTGGGCCTCCTCGGCAAGATTGTCGATCTGCACCGCCATATTGATGTCGTAGGTTTGCTCCGCCAACTCGTATCGGCGAACGAGCCGAACGGGATTGCCACCCATCGCTTGCATCTCGGAGGACGATAGGTCGAGGGAGAACTGGACCGACTGTTCCGAATTCGCTCCCTGGCGCGTGACCTCCCAGTTCAACTCCATCGGATTGACCGAGCCCGAGATGTTCCGCTGCCCCGGTTCAATCGATTTTCGATTGACCTTGCTGAGCGTCATGAGACAGGACAGTCGGGAGAGGTTTCCTTCGACCTGATCGGCGCCGGCGTCCTTGGCCAGTCGGACCAGATCGAGCGGATGCTCGCTGAGAGTTGCCTGTAGCGATTGTGGCGTGGACGATTCACCTCGAAGGATCTCGATGGTGACCGTGTCGCCCGGCTTACTTGGAATCAACGCTTGGTTGATGTCGGCACGGCTGGTGATCGGTTGATTGGCAATCGAAACGATCACATCACCGACCTCGATCCCCGCCTGCTCGGCAGGCGTGCCCGGGCCCACAACGTGAACAACGACCCCCTCGCCATTGTCCGAAGCTTCGGCGGCGAAATAGCCCAGGTAGCCGTGGCGGACATCGACACGACGGTAGCGCAGTTTGCCTCGCTCATCGCGCTCGGTTAACTCGATCCGCTCAATGCCCGCACCGCGGCTGTTGAGCGTGACGAGCATGTAGTAGTTCGAATCGGGGCTCATCGATCCGAGCGTCAGCCACTCGGCTTGCTCAGGCCGTTGCGGCGGAGGTTCGTCCTCGGCGGCTGCATCGTCCGAGTCGTCCGCTTGGGAGGACTCCGCGGCCGCTTCTTCTCCGTCCAGGAGCCCTTCCGCCTCGGCTTCGGCGACTTGCTCGACCCCGGGGGCCACCACCGGCGGGGGCGGCGCGAACATCATTCGCAGCGACAGATAGAAGATGAAGAACGCCGTCGAAGCGACGATAAACGTGAGCAGACGGCGTTCCACGATCGATCCCGGAAGGGGGGAAGAGGTTCAGGAGTATCGACTAGCGCATTTCCACATATCGTCCAGGTCGTCCGGAAACGGGGGCGGCTACCGAGATGGCGTCAGTGACCCCTTGGGGGCTCCGCACTTTCGGTGTTGGACCCTTTCTCCGGTTCCCATCAACATCTTGGAAACACTCGACGGGACCGTATTCTGTCCGCGATGGTCGATCTTGGGAAGGCATCCATCGTGCGGCTCGGATCATGCTCGAGCCGGATTCACGGTCGAGCCGGATTCACGGTCGAGCTGCCACTTCCAGTGGGGGGATGACTCCGAGGTAGGCCATCATGTCGCTGATCTCGCGCAACGACAGGTCATCGAGCAGCCCACTTGGCATGATGCTGCTGCTGTTTGGCAGGATCTGGTCGACATCGGACTCGCGGATCACCGTGACCTGGTTGTTGGCGTCTCGCACATCGTACGCTTGATCGCTCCGTTGACTGACCATCCCCACCAGCACACGGCCATCCAGGGTGAGCACTTTCTTGCTCGCGTACTGGTCGCTCACCACGTGAGCCGGGTAGAGGATCGATTCAATGATCTCCCGTTTGCTGAATCGCTTGGAGATGCCCGTCAGCGCGGGACCGACCGCTTCGCCCTCTCTGCCAAACTGGTGGCACTGGGCGCACGTCGCCTTGTTGTACACGGTGCGCCCGTTGATCGGATCGCCGTGGCGACCCTCGTCGCTGTCGAGGTAGTCAACGAGTTGGTCGAAATCCCATCGCGACTCATCTTCGTTGGGCAGTTCGGCTGGGGGACGATCGGGGTACGTCTTGGCGTACCACTTTTGCCAGGGCCGCATCGATGTTGCCGCTTTTTCGGGACGTTGCATGCCGGTCCAATGTTCCAGTAACGCTTCGACGTTTTCGAAACTGGTTTCCTTCTTCTCGGCGCGAACACCGAGCAGAATCAATTGCCGCAGGGCCATCGGATCGTCCGTGGCGACGGGAACGGTCTTGAGGGCCCTCACGACTTCGACGGCCGCTTGGTCTTCGAGCACGTTCAAGCTGCGTACGAGGTAGTCCCAGTTTTCCCCGTCCGGGTCTTGGGCAAGTGCCATGGCAACGACCGGTCGGCGCTCCGGTTCGCTTCGCCAGAGGCTGCGCAGGTAAGCGTCTGATTCTTCGTCACCGGCGGTCGCCAGCATCGCGATGATGCCGGTGCGAAGTCGACGATCGACGTCACCGTGTTGAGGTTCGGCGACCAATTGCGCGTCAAGGTCACGCAAGATCGCCGCGGTTTCCTCATCGATCGGTCGAGGCAATTTGTAAATGGCAGCCAGCGCGGCGTTACGCCACACAGCGCCCTGCTCCAGGATCGCCGTCACGTCTTCATCCGAAAGCGATTTCCCAAAGTCACGCGTCACGTTCATCAGGTACATCGCCAGCGAACTGGACGACGTGTTGTTCGCCGCGCTCTCGTAGTACTTCAAAATCTCGAATCGCTGCTCGGCATTCCAATCGTGCGACAGGAACTGCAGGCACATCGCGGCCAGTGTTCGATCGGGTTCCGGGTTGTCACTGGAAAGATAATCGAGGGCGCGATCGGCGATCGAGTCGGCCTGCAGGTAGGCGGCAAGGCGAATCAACTCGTGGTTCATCCGGTTGTCGCCGGCGGGGAATTCTTCGGCAATCTGGTCCCGCAACGCCGTGACACGGCTGGGGTCGATCTGGCCGCGGTGCAAGGCAACCTGACAAAGCCGCAACGTGTCGACGAAATCCGCATCGCTCAGGAATTCGGTCATCAACTCGCTGGATCGCGCGAGGACCTCCAGGCATGTCTCTTCACTCGGATCGGCGTTGACCAAGGCCAGCATTCCGAGGATCCCGACGCGCGAATCGAGGTGGCCGAGGACCTGCTTTCGCCATTTGTCCACTGGCATTCGCTCGAGCACGCGACGGGCGACGAACGCGAGCGTCCGATCTTCGTCGGCCAGCAGGGGGAGGATGTCGGACGGGTCGGATGGAAGTTGACCGCTGCGCAACATTGCCTCACAAACGGCTCGCTGCACACGGGCGTCGCGGTCCCGAAGCATTTCGATCAAACGCTCGCGGCTCTTCGCATCGGGGTGCAGCCCCATCATCCAAGCGGCCTTGGCGCGAACGGTCTCACTGGGCGCTTCACTCAATTCGATTACCAGGTCTTCACTCGGGACGGGACCGAACAACTGCATCAAGTCCATGGCGCGGGTGCGGTAGTGCGACGGGTTGTCATTGCTGAAGGCGACGCCCGCGACCAACTGGCCCCACTGGTCACCAAGTTGCCGCCGAATCGAAGCGATCTCCTGACGAGCCCAGGCGGATTCCAGTTGCGGCTGTCGAATGGCGGCCGCGACTCCGCTGCCGAGATTCTTGACCCGCTCGGGAATCTCTCCCTTGTAGACCACTCGGTAGACACCACCCGAAGTACCTCGACCTCCGGTGCAGAAATAGATCGCACCGTCGGGACCAACTTCCAAGTCGGTCACGTTCAAGGGTTGGCCCTTTAAGAAGACTTCGCTGTCGGCAATGTATCCCGAGCCGCGAGGTTTGAGCCGCACGTTCAAGATCCGGCCTTCGGACCAATCCGCCAGGAACAGCGAGTTGTGGTAGCGGACCGGAAACATGTAGTGTTCGTAGCAGCAGGCGCCCGTTGGACTGCCGCGGCCCGTCTCCAACAGGTTGGGCAAACGGTCCATGTAGTAGTCCGGCCATTTGGCCCATCCAGTCCGCCAGCCGAACTCGCCTCCCTCGGTCACATCGAACAGGGCGGTCGGTCGATACCAGGCGGTGTTCAGGTCGGCTTCCATGTCGGAGTCGTGAACGAACAAGCCTCCTTGCGGATGGAATACGAGGTCGTAGGCGTTTCGAATGCCGCCAGCCATCCGCTCCACGACCGTCCCGTCGACGTTCGTGCGAATGACGGTTCCGCCGGGCGCTTTGACACCGAGACCGTGTCCGCCCGGATCTTCGTAGCGAGGCAGCAGGTCGCCTTCGTACGAGTTGCGCAGCGTTTCTCCGTCGCCGCGCGTGCCGGTTGCCTGAGTATGGCTGCCAACCGAGACGTAAATCATGCCGTCGGGGCCGAGACGCAAGCCATGCGGTCCATGCTCTCCGAGCTTGCCTGTGAATTTGACGATTGCCTTGACTTGTTCCAACGTCCCGTTGCGATCACGGTCGGTCAGCCGATACAGCGCGCTGCCATCGGGACCGTCGCCGGTCACGAAGACTTCACCGTTGAGCGCCAAGATCCCCTGGCACGAATTGACCGCGTCGCAGTACGTGCGGACTTGTTCCGGTACACCATCCTCGTCCTTGTCGAAGACCAGCAACAACGGGCCGCCTTCCTGGGAAACAATGATGTGGCCGAACTCGTTGAAGGTCATCGCGATGATCGAACCGATCTGTTCATCGCTCAACACGCGTTGGACGCCAAAACCTTTCTGAATCTGGAACCGTTCCCGTTGATCCGTTTGCTTCTCAGCGATCACATCGACGTCACGATCCCAGGGAACGGTATCGCCCAATTTGCCGTAGGAAGAGGCCGACCCCCAAAGACGATCGTTGAAGACGACCGTTTCCCACATCGGGCTGACCTCGGTACTGGCACGCCACGATGGCCCGCTACTGAACGTGTACCACTTGTCCTGTTGGTTGGGCTTGATCGAAACTCGGGCAGCCATGGCCGCGGTATCGCCGTGCGTGTTGACGACACGAACCGCGATCACGTTGCGGCCCACTTCGAGGTGTTCTGAAATGTCGTACTCTTGCATTTGACGCGGCGAGTTGCCGCTGCCGATGCGAACACCATTGACGAACAAGTCGTAGCGGTCATCCGCCGCGATTTCGACTTTCCCAACCGCTCGGACCTTGAGGTTGATGGGTTTGCGGAACAGGCAGGTCTCCCCTTCGCGGATTGGCATGCCCGGCTGGCTACCGGCGGCCCAGATCCACTGAGCCTCGTCGCCACGGGCCGAAGGGGAGTGCAACAGCAACGCGAACAACGCAACCGCGAGGAGTCTCTCGGCACGTCGCAACACAAGTCGGGGTAAGCCTTCCATGGCAATTCAACAGTTTGGGGAATAGCATCCAGCTGAGTCGACAAAACGTGCGGAAGGTTAGGCAGAGCGGGCGATTCAATGCAAGACGAATCCGATCCGATTTCGCCACGGAGCGCACCGTGCGGTTTGCGACAGGCACATGGTTTGTCGGAATCCGGGCCAGAGAATCCCGTAGAGTCCACGGAAAGGCCCTCCCTTCGCAAGGAGGTTGTCCGGGCATTCGAAGTAGGCCGAATCAAGCGAAGCGCCGATCCGGCATTGAACTCGGATTCGATGCTGGGCGAGAACCAATGCCGGATCGGCGTCGCTGCGCTCCTTGATCCGGCCTACTCGTTGAAATCGCGGCGTCTTCCGCTTCGGACGACAAACCACGAGGTGCACTCTCGCCAAGAGACACCCGAGGACCTTCGAAAGAGGGAAGCCTGACGCTGTCGCTCGTTGTCAGCCGCCGGTCGTCACGGCTTGTTGATCTAATCGAAACCCGACGCGTCAGCGAGGAACGGACCGCCGTTAATCGCCAGTAAGGGATTCCTCGCTTACGCGTCGGGTTACGATCGGTATTAAATCGACAGGATCGTCAGGGCGCCGGTCGGTTGCCCATCGTGATAGCAAAGCAGACTTCGAC
>JARFQX010000882.1 GCA_029287555.1 Rubripirellula sp.
GAGCTGCGCCTGGAGCGAACGGGGGTAAGGGGGGAAACCACCCGGATCAGAAACCAAAACACCTAAATCAACACGCCGTCACGCGTCGGGTTACGAACAAAGCGCAACTTCAAAACTGACGCGTCGGGTTACGATCTTCCAATAGCTCAGCCGAAAACGCAACTTCAAAAGGCGGTCAAGGTGGCCCGTCGACCGGGACTTGTCGCCGGCGGACCGATCAATCGCACGTCCATGATCGAAACGCTTGGTTGTGTCGGTGAGTCGTCGTCTTTCGTCCAGCCTTTCTCGGGGAAAGACTCGCTAAATCCCCGTAAGCAACGAGGTCGATGTTAAGCTTGGCAAACCTTGCGTGTTCCCCTCCGTAGCGTCAAGCGTGGTCGTGTCTTGTTCCGATGCAAAGGGCCATACCGGTGTTTCCGGGAATTCCTCGACGGAAGCTTGTGATCTCCGTCGAAACAGTGCATCCGAACGATTCGGGTACGGGAATCTATGCCAGCCACTCTTCACGTTTCCCGCGCCAAGGTCTGTTTCGCTGTTGCTGGCATTTTGCTCGGCATGTGCGTCGAAACAGTTCCGTTGGCCGCTCAACAGCTGAAAAGCCGTGTAACGGATTTGCGGGAAACGCCCACGGTATTGGCCATCCGACGCGCCTCGCCGGCGGTTGTCAATATTCACGGTCAAAAGACCGTACGAGCCACCGCGGCGGGAATGGCGGGGGCGATCGGCCCTGAGTCGTTCAAGCAAGTCAACGGAATGGGCACGGGGGTCATCATTGATCCGCGTGGCTACGTGATCACCAACTATCACGTGGTAGAGGATGTCGACGACATTCGCGTCACGCTCGCGAGCGGGGTGGAGGCCTCTGCCGATCTGATTGCCTCTCGGGTCCGCAAAGATTTGGCCTTGATCAAGATCAACGTGGATGATCCGCTGCCGACGATTCCCCGCGGGACGAGCAGTGACCTGATGGTGGGAGAGAGCGTCATCGCGATCGGGAACGCCTTTGGTTACGTGCACACCAGCACCCAGGGAATCATCAGCGCCCTGCACCGCGATGTCCCGGTCAATGAGACGCAAGACTACCAAGACTTGATTCAAATCAGCGCCGGAATCAATCCGGGCAACTCCGGCGGCCCTCTGTTGAACATCGAGGGAGAGATCATCGGAATCAACGTCGCCGTTCGCGTCGGGGCCCAGCAGATCGCCTTTGCGATTCCGATAGATCAAGTCGTCGAGATCGTCACCGAGATGATCGAACAACACAATGATGCTCGATTAACCACCGGACTGCGAACCGATGGCGGACCCCGCGAAGGTGATGGCGTGACCATCGTCAATGTTTCCGCTAGCAGTCCCGCCGCACGGGATGGACTGAAGCCGGGTGACCGCGTGGTCCGCGTTGGTTCGCAACCGGTGGATGATCGACTCGACTTTGCCTTGGCGATGCTTAGCGTCTACCCCGGTGATGAGCTTGAGTTGGAGATCGAGCGGGGCGGTCGTCGCCTGGGGTTGGCCATGAAGACCGAACTGCGAAGCAACCAATCACGCACGATTGCCGATTTGGCCTGGGAGGTCATTGGCGTGCGAGCCAAACCGGTCGCCGAGACCATGATGCGTCGTCTCAACACTCGCATGCGAACCAAGTACCGCGGCGGGCTGTACATCACCGCGGTGCGTCCGGGGTCACCGGCCGAGCAACAAGGAATGCTTCCCGGTGACGTCTTGCTGGGCATTCACGGATGGCAGACGGCCAGCATGAACGACTTGGCTGGCATTCTGGAGCACCCCGATATCCAACGTGGTCCGCGGGCCAAATTCTATCTCGTTCGTCGAGAACAAACCCTGTTCGGTCACATGGAGCTGGCGGCGCAACCATCCGCGGCACGTCGCTGAATCGACGACCACAACACCGCCCCCATCGATCCGACGCGTTCGTCCCGGGGCAACCTCGAGCCATGCCCCGCGCAGCCCGAGTTTGCCGACCCAGCCGGGACGTTTGCGTTGTGAAGCAAGTGGCCTACCCGGTTCGAGCCGCTTCGTAGGCGCTGATCTTGTCTTCGTGTTGCAGCGTTTGGGCGATGTCATCGAGGCCGTGCATCAAATTGTGACGCCGGCTCGGGTCGATCTCAAAACGGAATTCCAATCCCTGATCGTCCCGGATGGTTTGTTCTTCCAGATCCACCATCAGTCGGTAAGGGGCGTTGGCCTCGGCGCGCCGAAAGATCTCGTCGACTTCCGATTCGCTTAACACGATCGGCAAGACGCCGTTCTTGAAGCAGTTGTTGTAGAAGATGTCGGCGAACGAAGGGGCGATGACCGCTCGGAACCCATAATCATCCAGTGCCCAGACGGCGTGTTCGCGACTGCTGCCACTGCCGAAATTCTGCCGCGCGACAAGAATAGACGCTCCTTCCACATGGGGTTGGTTGAGTTCGAACTCCGGATTCGGCGTCACCCCGTCGTCGTGGAATCGCCAATCGTAAAACAGAAACTGGCCGAATCCCGTGCGCTCGATCCTCTTGAGAAACTGCTTCGGAATGATCTGGTCGGTGTCAACGTTGGCTCGGTCAAGTGTGGCCGCGATGCCCGAGTGGGTGTTAAAGCTTTGCATGGTCGGTTTGGGGGAAGTGTCGGTGTTGAAATCTCGATTCGTCGCGAAGTTCTCGGGACTTCGAACGGGTTGCAGAATGAGCGTTCAAGTCTCAACGCAGCTCTACGCTTTGTAGTCCCATTGGCGAATGTCGACGAAATGTCCGGAGACAGCGGCGGCGGCGGCCATCGCGGGGCTGACCAGATGGGTGCGGCCGCCCTTGCCCTGTCGTCCCTCGAAGTTGCGGTTGCTGGTGCTGGCGCATCGTTCACCCGGCGCCAGTTTGTCTGGGTTCATTGCCAAGCACATGCTGCATCCCGGTTCACGCCAATCAAATCCCGCCTCCTTGAAGACGTGGTCCAAGCCCTCCCGCTCGGCCTGCTCCTTGACCTGACCGCTTCCCGGGACCACCATCGCGTTGACAGTCGAGGCGACATGATGGCCCATGATGACTTTGGCCGCCGCCCGCAGATCCTCGATTCGCGCATTGGTGCAAGAGCCGATGAAGACCCGCTGAATCGGAATCTCGTGAATCGGTGTCTTGGCTTTCAAGCCCATGTAGTCCAGAGCCTTGCTGGTTGATTTCTGTTCGGTGAGGTCGTCGAAGTCG
>JARFQX010000898.1 GCA_029287555.1 Rubripirellula sp.
ATGCGATTCTCGGCAATCAACAGCGCGTCGACCGTGGCGTCACCGACCGGTTGCCCGCTGGGGCTTTGCAGTCGCGCTCGAATCGTCGCTGATTGTCCCGCCTCGTATTCGACTCGATCGGTTCCCAGGGCAACGTAATCATCACTGGCCGCGTAAGGCGGTTGCATCACCGCACCGAGCACTTGATTCCAGAACCTTGCGTGGAATCGATCCGCCACCTTGTAACGCCAACGCCATGTCTGGTCAGTCGACAGGTAAAAGATTCGGCCCGCCCCGAAGAGTCGCGTGACCAACCAAGGGGCGCGAACCTGTCCACCAGAAATCGCTTCGGCCCAGACCTCTGCCCCTTCCTGCGGCTCGATGCGAGGAGCCAGCGGAGGTGCGGGGAGGTTTCTCCAAAAGTCCCGCCTTTGCTCGGTTTCGCCCCACAGGTTGAGCACCGGATGGTCCTCTCCCAAAGTCGTGGGACGAATCGATTCAACTTGGAACGGTGCCGCACCGGTGTAGCGGATCGGGATCAACTCGCCGAGCCGATCGCGCGCGAGCGCTCGAACGCGACCGTAACGGCCATCGACGACGATCAAGCCTCCGCCTCGCTTGACGAATTCGATGATCCGCTCCGAGTCCGACTCGTCGAACTGCTCCGGTGGAATCTCGCCCAGGATGATGGCGTCATAGCCTGCCATCGCAACCGGGGAGTCGGGAAACTCGCCCCGTTGATCGCCTCGCTCTACCAAGGGCATGTCGGTACCGGGACCGAACAAGACCGTGTCGACACTCCAGGCCGGATCGCGCGAAAAAAGGTTGCGAATGTAGCGGGTTTCCCAGCGGCTTGAACCATCGAGAATCAACAGTCGGCGATCGCGCGTGGATGCTGCGACACGAAATGGCATCGCATTGTTGCCGCTCTGCGTGTCGCCAGCGATTCCCTCCACAACCGCTCGTAGATCCATGACGACGCTGCTGCGACGCACGCCGCGAGGGGTGTCTGTTTGAGCCGACTGGAGAATGGAATCGACGTCCAACGTGAAAGGGATGGTTTGTTGGTCGGCCGAAGCGGATACGGCTTGTTGCCACACGACTTCACCGCCTGACTCAATTCGCACAGAAACCTCTCCGGGCGACCCCGCCTCAGCGGTAACTCCCACCGATTTGAGCAGGATCTCACCAACAAGTTGACCATCCGCGGCGACACTTTCGGGCCGGATGACATCGACGATTCCTACGTCCGTCGGTTCATCTTGAGATCCGATGCCGATGGCGTGAATCGTCATTCCCGATGTGTGCAATCGTTCGGCTTTATCGATGGGTGAGCGACCGGCATTGTCGCGGCCGTCGGTCAGCAAGACTAACGCTGCGGCGGATGCAGCTTGCTGCGACGAGTCGGACTGGCTCATCGCGCTACGAGCGATCGCCATGCCGGCCGATAAGTCGGTCCGCAAACCCGAGGCTTCCAGATCCAAGATCGCCGGCGCCTCGTCGGCATCGCGACTCGACCAGACCATTGACGGTTCGTCTGAGGAAAAGGCGATCACGTCGACCAGGTGCGTTTGGGCGAGCGACTCCAGCCACCCGTTGCTTTGCGAATTGCCGATTAACAGTTCGCTGGCGCGATCGAGCCGCGAAGGGCTTGATTCCGGCTCGGAACTGTCGTTGATCGACATGCTCCGCGACGTGTCGACAGCAAAGACGACCTGGCCCAGCGTTCCCACGGTGATCTCGCGGTGCCAAACGGGTCCGGCCAGGATCAGAATCGCCAACGCGACGGAGGAAGCTCGCAGCGCGGGCAGCAAAAAGCTGTAAGGCGAGGCGACGGTTCGGGTCTCGCGCGCGTAGAGCCAAGCAACACCGGCGGCGGCCACCAGGGCGGCGCCGATTACCAGCGCGGGATGCAGATCTCCGGCAAAACGAATCGATCCGATCATGATGCCCCCAGTTCACTGATTCGTTTGGGGGCCTTGCCCGAACGCTGCTCCAATAACAACTCACCAACGAGAGCGACCAGCAGTGCGGCGAGCAACCATCGCCAAATCTCTCGACCGTATCGCCTGGTTCGATCGTCCGATTGAAGTGAGTCCAGATCACGATAGACGTTGGCACCCACCATTTCGGCTGCCGCGGCGAGACGGGATGGATCGGCATCGCGCAGTTGCGACTCGATCGCGGGGACTTCAACCACACGCATCGTGCTGGTGAGAATTGGCGGGGCGTCGACCAATGGCGTTGACTTTCGCAAGCGATACGTGCCTGCCTGTTGTGCCCGAGCGACGATCAAGACTGGTGACCTTTCGTCGTCGGGAAAGATCATCGATTCGGGCATGCCAGGCGGCTCCAGGCGGTACTCGTCCGGTTCCGCTAAATCGACCTCCGCTCCCTCCGGAATCGTGGCGGTCAATTCCGAGATCGGCACCGAGAATCCCTCACCCACGTCCACCGTCGTTTGTTTGCGACTTCCCGCCAGATCCAACACCAACTGCTGCATCATCGGCAGAAAGACGGTTCGCAACGGCAGCGTGCTCCAAGCGGTGTCACAGGGGATCGCAAACTGCACCACGCGTCCTCGACCTCGCCGCGCAGACACCGCGAGCGGGTCGCCGCCGGACGTGCTCCACAAACTCATTGGCGGTTCTTCCGCTCGGCGCCGTGTCGAATCCGCGTCGTCTTTCTCGGCCACATCTTCTTCGGCGACTTTCCCGCCCGCTGCGGACTCGCTGTTCGAGGCCTCACTTGATAAGCCGTCGGATGACTCCACCGTGAGCTTTCGATAAGCGTAGAGGTCGACATCGGCAAACGGCTGCTGATGAGCTTCCCCCAGGGCTTCCCAGGCGGAGAAGTTCGGGTTGCGGCCACCGATCAAAATCGGCTCGCCGCCATCGGACGCGGGGGTACCGACCATTGAATCAAGTCTTGCAGGCAGATTCCAATCGCCTTCCGGGCAGGACCATGGCTCGTTGTAGGACGGAGGCCGGAGGTTGTCGCCGTCGAAGACCACCAGCGATCCACCGTCGAGGACGAATCGGGCGATCGCCTCTCGGCCCTTTCCTTGAATTCTATCGACGTTGGCCAGCATCATGATATCGGGAGACCGGTCGTCAAGCTCGCGAATGATCTGACTCGGGCGCACGACTTCCGTCGCGACGGCGTCCGGTTGGTCTTCACCACCAAACGCAAAGGGGCTGAGAGCAACGGCCAGGAAGTCCGGTTCCCCTTCGAGCGGCCGGCGGCTCGGTTGACCATCGACCAGCAAGACGCTTATTTCGCGAATCACTTCAATCGCGACCGACCGGCGGTTGTCTTCGATCAGAGCGTCCGCGTGTTCGATGGACACCGTTAATTGTTGAACGCCAACTTGTTCAATGCGGTGGCTGAGCACCGCCATGGCGGTCGAACGCGGAGACACGGTCGTGGTCGTGGAGTTGAGTTCGCGGCCGTCGAGCGACCATACGACATGAAGGTCACGGATCGGAGTGTCGCTGGCGTTGCGAATCGTGGCGGCGAACTTGACGCCGCGACCGGCAACGACGGCGGACGAATCGACTTCCAAATTATCAACCGAGACATTCTCCAGATCTCTGGTGTCACCGCCCAGATTCCAAAAGCTAATCACGGGTCGAATCGGTTTTTCTTTAAGTGTGTTCGCCACCCGAGACAGCGATGACATCGCCGCTTCCTCGATGGTGTGACTCGGGAAATCGCCGACAACCAGGATTCGCCGTTGTGGATGCGAGGCTTCGTCGGCGACCTCGACCGCTGCACGCACCAGCGTACCGAGATCGACGGGACCGTGATCGGCGGAGATCCGGCGAAGGTCGCCCATCGCTTCCTGGGCGCCCTGTGTCGAAGCGGGCGAGCCGATCCGGCTGGCCGGCACCAACAACAC
>JARFQX010000944.1 GCA_029287555.1 Rubripirellula sp.
GGCGTTCTTTTTTGGTTGGACGTGACCAGAGGTGTCAGCAGGTCCGCGAAGAATCTGTGAAGTCGAGCGTTGAAGCGTTCGACGACAGGCTTCCCGGTCAAATTTCACGGTTCGCGAGAAACCCTGCGATGACTCAATTGCTTCTCTTTGACGCCCCCTCCCACGGTCCCGTTGCGGTCGCCGATTCGAGCGTCGTTCCGCTTTCCGAATCGCCGGCCAGCTTGGCAGTGGAAGAGACCCAATCGGTCGGTATTTCCGCGGCGAATGTTGGCTCGCGATTGGAATGCGAAAGCGGCTTGCACCACATGGGCGACTTGGCCCGACTGGTCCTGCTGCGTTACGACCTGATGGCCCAGCGAAGGTTAAAGAACCGTCGGAAGGCAGACAAGAAAGGGCTGGACGGTTGAGCCCGTAGCCGAGTCTGTCCCCAGCCGTAGCCGAGTCTGTCCCCAGACTCGGAAGAGAGAGCCGCTTCGCTGCCCAACAACCGCCTGAGGACCGGCGGAGCCACAGCCTGAGGACCGGCGGAGCCACAGCGCGACCACGAGTCTGGGGAGAGATTCGGCTACGACTGCAGTCGGCCCGATTGATTTGCCGAATGAAATACTGTACACCAGTCCACCTATTTGCTAGCATTGCAAATTGCCGGCATGGACGGGCTGATTTCGCTTCCCCCGACGATGCTTCCGGGTTTCCAGCATGGCCAGGCAACAGCAAACGTTCGACTTCATGGTCGACAGACCGGCGATCGACACGACCGCCTGCGCACGAGATTCCACCGACTGTGCACCGAGGGCCCAGCGACGTGGCAACTCACGTGGCGGGTCGACGGCGCTAATCGAACCGCTGGTGGATCGACCATTACCGGCCAAAAAGAGGTCAGAGCCCCCAAAGAAAGGGAAGCTGCCGGCTGAGAAGTTGCAACGGAAGGTGGAGGAGCAATGCCACGGGAAGAAAATCCTCGACCGCTCGGGAATTTTGGGACAGTTGCGAGCGAAAGTGGGCTGCATCAGCACGGCGCCGCAAGCAAACTGCCACGCCACGTTTTCCACTGGCTCGGAAGCGATCGACCGCTGGTTGCCCGGCCGTGGTTTACGGGTTGACGCAATCACCGAATGGGTGGCCGAAGCCGAAGGGAGCGGCGCCGCGGCGCTGGCACTGGTCGCCGCGGCCAATCATCTTCGTGGCCATGGCCGCGGTCCTCTCGTAGTGGTCAGTGATCGACCGTCCTTTTATCCACCCGCGGCGGTCGCGCTCGGCATCCCCGCGGAGCGAATCGTGTGGATTTGCCCTAGTCATCATGCCGATCGGGTTTGGTCCATCGATCAGGCATTGCGATGCGAATCGGTAGCCGCTGTGTGGGCGATGCTGGGGGCCGGCTTGGATGACCGAGACGCGAGACGGTTTCAATTAGCTGCCGAAGCGGGGCGAACCCCGGGATTGTTCCTTCGTCCGGCGGCGACCCGTCATCAACCCAGCTTTGCCGAGATTCGTTTGCACGTGGCCAACCGTAATCACTCGCGTCCCTCGGAACTTGACGGCTTACCGGACAGTGATGACGGCGGCCGGTTGTTGCAGGTCACCCTCGATCGCTGCCGCGGCGGGCGACTGGGGGAAAAGGTTTGGATTCAAATCGATGACCAGGGACGGATCGCGACGGTCCACTTTCAACGTCAGGATCTTGAACATCCGATGCTTCAACCTCAGGCTGCTGCGAAAGATGAAAAGATTGCTTTGCATTTGGCTTCCGAATTGGCCCATCCAAAGACTTCGACTCACCGAACGGCCAAGCGAGCCTAGCGAGACCCGCCGCAAGGACGATTCGGTTGGCTCGCCCACAGGCGGGTGTTTTGAAGTTGCGCTTTCGGCCAAGTCAGCGAGCAATCGTAACCCGACGCGTCAGCGAGGGATGGGTCAAGATCAAATTATCCTCGCTCACGCGTCGGATTACGAAAAAATCGCAACTTCAAAAGGCGGGGGCGAGCCTGGGAAAAGCTCGGCACCAGCTTCGAAAGCACCGGTTTTGCTGTGGAAAGAAGATCCGCGCCGCGGGCGACTGCTGGTCGCCTGCTGTCCGCGTGCCCGCTCCCTGGGCGCCGCCCCCGGCATGGCGATCGCGCAGGCAAGCGAATTGGTCCACAAGGCTTCTGCCACCACGGCGATCATTCAACCTCACGATCGTTCCCTTGATGAAGAAGCGATGACACGAATCGCTGCTCGGGTTCAACAGCAACTCACCCCACTGGTTGCCATTGAAACGCTCGATCCGAAACCATGGGCGGGACATCCACGTCACCAAAGTGAGTCACTGCTCGGCGACATCAGCGGAGTAACCCACCTGTTTGGCGGTGAAACCGGTCTGCTGCGGGCGGCCGATCAACTCTTGGCAGCGATCGGTTTGCGAGCCCGAATGGCGATCGCCGATTCACTCGGAGCCGCCTGGGCGCTATCTCATTACGGGCGGGCCGAGCCTCAGGACGGACGGGCCGAGCCTCAGGACAGGCGGGCCGAGCCCCGGGACAGGCGGGCCGAGCACCAGGACAGGCGGGCCGGGGACGGATCGTTCCATTTGATCGCACCGGTGGGCAATTTGCGGTCACAGCTCGAGCCCTTGGCGGTCGAGTCGCTGCGTCTCTCACCCGAGACCGTGGCCACCCTGGGTCGACTCGGGGTCACGCGTGTGGGCCAACTGTTGCGACTGCCAAGAAGCGGCTTGGCACCTCGACTTGGAAACCAGTTGGTGGATCGCATTGCCCAAGCACTCGGCGAAGTCGACGAACCGTTGGCGGTGCATCGTCCTCCCGCCGAACATCGGCAAACCCACCTGCTGCAGTACCCAACCGCCGATCAGGCGATTTTGGCGGATCGCGTGCAGCGGTTGATCGAAAAGATCAGCGATGGCTTGGCGAAATGCCAACGCGGGGCACTGCGGATGACTTGCCGCTTAGACCTGACCGACCACCCACCACTGACGTTTGAAATCGGTTTGTTCGCGCCGACGATCACCGCCGATCATCTCGGTGGGTTGATCACCAACCGGCTGGAGTCAAAAAAACTTCCAGCAACGGTCGAACGCTTGACGCTCGATGTGACCCTCTCTGGACCGCTTCGCAGTGTGCAACCGAGCCTGTTCGAAAAACCACACCTCGGTGCCGATTCATCTCTCCAAGCGGAATCTCCCCCAACTTCGATGAGCGGATCTAACCTGAGCCGATTGATCGATTCGCTCAGCGGCAGACTTGGACGCGACGCGGTGCTGGGAATCAGGATGGAAGAGAACCCATTGCCAGAAAAAGCGTTCACCACCTGGCCCCTTGCGGGCAACGGTCTGCAGGCTCATCGATCCCGTTCTTCCTCGAAGTCAAAACGGCAGCAACCACGAAACGCTCCACCTGCAGTCGCCGCGCGGGCCATGATTCCAAAAACGCGTTGGCTCTCGGATGGTGCCGGTGCGGCCAACTCATCAAGCGACCCCGAGCGACTTCATCCACCTTCACCCCGCGATCCACTGCGACGCCCCTCGGCGCTGCTGGCCCGCCCCGTTCCCCTGGCGGTCGCTTTTCAAAACGGATCGTTTCGCCACGAAGTCTCCTCCCCCCAACTTCCCGCGCGACTAAGACTCGGCGGCGTGATTCACTCGATCACTGCCCACTGGGGACCGGAACGGATCGAAACGGGATGGTGGCACGGACCTTCGATTCGCCGCGACTACTACCGCATTGAAACCAACCAGGGGCGATGGTGGTGGATCTTTCGTGATCTTCGCCCCCG
>JARFQX010000959.1 GCA_029287555.1 Rubripirellula sp.
GACGCTGGCCGGATTGGCCGCCCTGTTGATGGGGATGACCGCTCACTATGCCTTCACCGAGCAAAGCTGGTCTACGACTCACGACGACTTATGGGCCCAGCCGATCTCGCAGGTTCAGGCTATGCAGTCGCATCGCGACGACCAAGTCAGCAAGGATAAGGATTTGGAGTCGCAGCTGACCTACTTGAACACGATGGGCCGCGAGGTTTCGGGCAATGCCGAACGGCGGTTGAAGTGGCTTGAGGTGATCAAGGCGATCAACGCGGCGATCCCGCGCACCGAGTACCCCGACGGCAAGACACCGACTCCCAAAGAGCTGCCTTACTCGCAGCGGACCGACATTCACGTCACCCAAGCAGATACGAAACACTACGAGGATCTAGCGGATTGGTGGACCGAAGAAGTCCAGAGGCGTTACCGCGAAGAGATGGGCAGCTGGGCGAAGGTGACCGACTACAAGTACGTCGGTAGCGAAGATGACAAAAAACCGGAGCTCGAAGCTCAACTCGAAGCCGAAACGGGCCCGTCGGGTCCAGGTTGGGTCATCGAATTGCGCTGTTATCACTACTACAACGACCCCAACAACCGCGGTGAGATCGAAAGCGACCATGTTCGGAAGGTCATGACGACCAACTTCTTGAATAAAACCGTGGAACCGTTGGTGACCGTTGAACTGCCCACCGGTAAGAAGGATGCGAACGGTGAGGACATCATGGAGACCTTCACCCTCGAAGAGATGGGACTGCAGTACCCGCTGTTGCTTGATGACAACCGCGCCAAGCCGACGTCGATTCCTAACCCCGACTACGATCCCGCGGCGATGGCGGACATGACGACACTGGCGACGACCTTTGACCCGGAAGATCCACCCGAGGGATTTGAGCCACCGATGCTCCAGGTCGCTAAACTCGATTTCACCTACCAGATCGTGTGGAAGGACAACATGCTCAGTGAACGGCTTGAAGCGAAGGAAGAGGCGAGGAAGCTCGCCGACGAAGAAAAGGCCGCTCAGGAAGCGGCTCAGCAGGCCACTCAGCAGCCGGTCGGTGACGCCGCGGCAGCCCAGTGACGATCCTCGACCGTTCCTTGATTTGATTCTCCACTCTTTCGACCCCGGCTAATCGCAACCCGCAACCCCAACACATTGACATGGACCAGTTAAAAGCCCAGCTCGCCGTCGTCTTGAAATACGGTTTCTGGATTACCTGCAGCCTGGTACTGATCGCTTCACTGGCGATTTGGTATCTGGCCACATCCAAGTTGGCAGACGAGAATCAAAAGCAGACTTCGAAGATCAACAGCGCGATCTCGCAGGTCAGCAGCGTGCGCAGCGAATTGCCAACCTTGCCCAATGAGTTGTCGCACAAAGAGATGCGGAAACTCATTAAGGCCCGTCGGGACGAAGTGGTGACGGCGTGGAAAAAACTCTACGACCGACAGCGAGGCATCTTGACTTGGCCGGTCGAGGAATTGAAGGCCGACTTCGTCGATGAGTTCGAAGATTTGGATCCCGACAATGGGATGCGTCCGGATCTACCGTTCGAAGTGTTCGTGAAATTCCCCAACGAGAACGAGAAGGAAACAACGCTGCGAACAAGGTACGAACGCTACATCAAGAACGTGCTTCCCGACATCGCCAAGATCGCCAAGGCGGAATGGACCGCCGAGTTCGAACGAAGCATGTCGATGGACGCGATGATGGGCACGATGGGGGGCGGGAGACCAATGGGCCTCAAGGACGTCGACATCACCGGGGCTGAGAAGGGCCCCTTGGTCCAATGGAGTTCCGAAAGCCAACAGGCCATCTTGAAGGATCTGTTCCCCTGGCGCGGTTCACTTCCCACGACCCTCGAAGTCTACTATTCCCAGGAAAATATCTGGATCCTCAAGCAGCTCCTACAGATCGTTGCCGACGTCAACGGAGATGCAACCCAGCCCTACCAAGCCAAGATTCGCGAGATCAGACAGATCGGCATCGGAAAGTCAGTCAAGTTTGGCGAAGGCCACATCAGCAAACCCGGCGAAGGTTCCTTGGGCATGATGGGCGGCATGATGGGTGGCATGATGGATGAAATGATGGACATGGGCGACGACTTGTATGACGATATGGGAGGGGACATGATGGGGGGTGGAACCATGGTCGCAACCGATCCAGCCGAAAACCGATACGTCAACGCCGCGCTCGAACCGATCCCAGCCGCGACTTTGCGATCCGCCCTGGAGAGCAACCTCCCAAGCAATGCAGCCCTCGCGGTGGCAAAACGCGTGCCCGTGATGATGTCGTTGAACATGGACCAGCGGGCCGTCCATGAGTTGATCGCCGCGTGCGGCAACGCTCCGCTGATGGTTGAAGTTCATCAAGTGCGACTGTTGCCCGAGATGGCCGGCGGCGCGATGGGCATGGGTGGCATGGGCGACATGGGCGGCGAAGAAATGGAGATGGGCATGGGCATGGAGATGGAGATGGGCGGCATGGGCATGGGCATGGGCATGGGAGGAATGGGTGCGGCCGCGCTGACCGAACCGGTCGATGAAACACCGCTGGACATGACGGTGGAAATCTACGGCATCATTCACATCTACAATCCGCCCGACCCGGTCAAACTTGGCGTCGAACAAGTCACCGAAGACACCGTCATGGACGGGGCAACCGAAACGATCGGCGGAGAAAAGGTGGCGACCGAATCAGCCGCCGCCCCGGTCGAAGGGGAGTTGCCCACGCCCCCACCTGCTGCCACAGGAACCCCACCTGCTGCGACGGGAACGACTCCCGATGCTCCGGCCCCCGACGCTGGGACGCCTGCGGCACCGCCGGCGACTTCTCCCGCAACGCCGCCGGTGGCCCCCGATACGACGCCGCCGGCGACGACTCCGGGGGATTCGACCACCGAGGCGGTTCCGCCCGTCGCCATGATTGGCAATTGACTAGTAACGACCTGATTCTTAAACGCCCAAAACTGATTCGCTCAGCACCGAACGAGGGACACTCCCATGGATGCCGACAAAATCAAAAACTTCTTCCTTCACCACTTCGAGAAGATGATTCTGATTCTGGTGATCGCGGCATCCGGTTACCTGATGTATTCCGGTTTTCAGATGCCCGACTTCCTAGAGCAACAGAAGCCTAAGGCGCTGAAGGATCAGGCGACTCAGGTCAGGTCGGAAATTGACCTCGATCACAATGAAGCGATTCTGCCGGAACGCCAGCCGACGTTTGACATCGTCAAAGAAACCGCTCGGGCCGACGCCCCGGTGGATCCTTCGGTGTACTCGCCGCCGCAAACGTGGACGGGAAAATCTCCCAACGCGATTGTTCGCCGCCAAGACCCCGAACTTCTTCCTCCCCGCGCTCTGATCGTCAAGCCGGTCGCCACCACCATTGCCGTTCGTGGCGACAAAGACGATCCGGAGGCTTACTACTTGGCCTCGCTGGAATCAGCCGATGCGGTGGAAAAGGTTGAAAAGCCGAAACCCCGGGAACGCCGGAGAGGACGGCGGGGCAACATGGACGAAATGATGATGGAAGAAATGATGATGGGCGGAATGGAAGAAATGATGGACATGGACATGGAAATGGAAATGATGTCCGAGATGACCGGAGGGGCAACTGGTGCCGGCCGTCGCTTTGATGCCAAGTACGACTTCGGACTCCGCCCGAGCGCCACCGAGGACAAGCGGAATCCGGAACCAGCGGTTGGCTGGTTCATTGCTGGCACGGCTGTCGTTCCCCACAAGGAGCTGTACGAGAACTTCAAACAGGCGTTCATGGACGCCGACCAGTATGATCCCCGACGCGACACGCCGTTCTACTACGATTTGGAAGTGCAACGCGCCGATGTTACCGATAAGTCTGTCGATCAGCTTGCCGATAATGACTGGCGAACCGTGTGGAGCCGACTTCGATACACCCAGCTTGCCGCCTATCGATGGTCAGGCTTTGCCCCCGAAGTGGTCCCGAGTGACTATCGCGACGATTCACTGACCATGTGGATTCCGCCCGTTCTGCTTGATGACTATCGGTCGTTTGCCCTCCATCCGCTGATCCCGATGTTGTCGCAAAAGGAACTCGAGCGAGAGAACAGCCTGGAAGAAGACGACGAAGAGATCATGGATTTCTCGATGGACATGGACGACACGGAACTCGTCGCGCCCGGTCAAAGGTCGTCGATGGGAATGGGAATGGGAATGGGAATGGAAATGGGGGAGATGGATTATGGAATGGATGAGATGGGCATGGACGGAATGATGATGGGCATGGGAATGGCCATGATGGGTCGTGGAGGGCTCGAAGCCAATCCAGTCGACTATAAATTGATTCGTTTCTACGACTTCGCCGGCTTCAAGAATTCGCCGCAGTTTGGCCGCAAGTACGTCTATCGAATTCGATATGCAGTCAATGACCCCAACTTTCCGTTCTCCGAGAGACTGCAGCCCAAAATGAGCAGCCTGGCACCCGAGGTGGCTCAGCGTGTCCAGGGGAAAATGTCCGAAGCTGTGACATCGCAGTCACGATCGTTCCGACGCTGGAGCGATTGGAGCGAACCGACCGAACCGGTTGGCCTGCCATCACTCGAACAGTACTTTGCGGGTCCCGTTGAACAGGGCACCATCAATGTCTGGAAGGTAGCCGGGAAAGACGTCAAATACACTCGCGATCCACCCAAGGCTAAGATCCTGGCGTCTCAGTTCGATCTCAACAGTGGTGTTCGAATCCCGATGGAATTGGAAGTCACCGAGGGAACCGTGCTGAGTCACAAGGCGGAGACGGCTGACGTGGTTGATCCAATTACGCTATCGGTCAAGAAGTATCCCGACCCCGAACTGGTCAGCGGAACGACGATCGTCGACCTCGACGGCGGTGTTCCCTTGAAGATCACCGAAGACCTCAGCGAGCCTGGACTGATGTTAATCTACGACCAGATGGGTCAGTTGAAGGTCACCAGCGAAGTGGATGACCAGGAAATGTATCGAATCTACACCTACGCCGACGAACGTGGCGTCGAGGAGTAGTGAGGAGCAGTCACGTCACGTCGATTCGGGCTTGCCGCCTGAACCGCAAATCGAACGGACCAAAGCCCGGTGCCGGAGCATCGGGCTTTTTTCTTGGCCAGCGCACGCTTCGTGAGGCTTCCACTGCGTGATCAGCGTGCAGACCGGTTCGCCCTGGCGGATCGGTCGGTCGCCGGGCGGAAGGTCGTGCAACGATTCGTTGGCCCGCAATTGACTTGCCGCGGCGGCGTAGTCGAACGTTAGATCCCGGCAAGCAAAAACGATTCGCTTGTAGTAAATCGGATCGTTCTCTTGCCGGATCGCCAACTTGCGCGGGAAGTCACAAAGTGAAGAACCGCTCAAGCAGTTTACGGCGATCGACATCAGGGAGAATCCCGGCCGACGACGGCGGATATGGCGCTCAATCAATTCGCTCGATCCACTCCATCGCGGATTGATCTCCAACAACCAAAGCTGCGACCCCGGTCCGACGATAAAGTCCAGATTGAACAGCCCCCGAACCCCTGAGGTGGCAACCACGCGAGAACCAATCTGCTCAAGTTGACGTCGCAAAGTCGACCCAACTTCGATGGGCCCCAGCGAGCCTGCGTAAAGAAACGGAAATGGACCGATGCGGGTAAATCTCGATCGGCATACACCCAACAGGACGGCTTCGATGCCGTTGCTAATCAGCGTAGCCCCGTACAACTTTCCGGGCACCCATCGCTGCAAGTATTGAGCTGATCTTGCAACGGTCGTTTTGCCGGGGACGTCATTCGTCCAACACGTTCCCAGCCCGCCGCTGCTACGGAAGCTCTTCTGTAGCCAACCAGAGTTGCCGGCGAGTCCCTCGCGACTTGGTGTCACATCCGCATTTCGTTCGACGCGGCGGGTGGTGGGAACCTGGAAGGAGGTTCCGGAGGTGATTCGTCGTAAGCAGTCCAAACTGCGCACCTTGTCGGCGGCCCCGCGTTGATCGGGCCAAAGCCCAAATGCCGGCAGACGAGCGACGAAGCTGGCCATGTCCCCGACCAATCCGTCCCCGACCAATCCACCGACGGGAATCATCGGCATCGACTCGGCGATCTCCTGGAGAGCCTTTTCCGTGCTCGAGGCAAACCCCGCGGAGACGCAGGGATTCCCCCCGATTCCAAACGCCTTCTTATCGAGCAACAGATGTTGTTCGCATGCGTCCAGGGTATCCAAGTCACCAAAACGATCGATACCGGTGACGGCGAATCCACCCAGCGCGGCCGATTGGGCTGCCGCCCGAACCGAAGCACCGTACAGGGCAAGCCGTCGCGTTGTCCGAAGTCCCGCCGATGAAGATATTGGCTTGTCGGGTGGTTGCATCGCGGGCGGGGTTTGATACGTTTTTCGTCGAAGACCTCAGAACCTTTCCACCGCGGGGGCGACTGGCTCCCAGGTGCGACCGCCGGTCGTGCTTTGAGGTCCCGAGTTTTAGGATTGGCTTCACGATCACACCAGGAACCTGTGTGTTGCCCATCAGCCTTGGGTTATTGTTCACAGGTACGAGTCGATCGGCGAGCCCCTCGCAAATTTCCCTCAAAAGGCAGGCTCCGTTATGCAATTCTACGTTGGTGAAGCTCTGGTTGGTGATGGTAACGAAGTCGCGCACATTGACTTGATGATCGGCAGCAAGGAGGGTCCCGTCGGAGTGGCGTTTGCCAATGCGTTGGCCACCCAAAGCGAAGGCCACACCAATCTTTTGGCCGTCCTGGAGCCGAACGTTGCTGTCAAACCGTCTACCGTGATGATCACCAAGGTCACGATCAAAGGGATGAAGCAGGCGGTGCAGATGTTTGGACCGGCGCAGGCCGCCGTCGCCAAGGCCGTTGCCGACGCGGTCAGTGAAGGTATCGTTCCCAAAGACCAGGCCGAGGACCTGGTTTGTGTCTGCGGCGTCTTCATCCACCCGGCTGCTGAAGACGACGAGAAGATCTACAACTACAACTACGAGGCGGTCAAGCAATCGCTGGTCAGCGCGATGGCGAGCAAGCCCACGGCCGACGAGATGATTGCCAAGAAGGATTCCGCGGCGCACCCGTTCAAG
>JARFQX010000022.1 GCA_029287555.1 Rubripirellula sp.
GTCGGCAACATCGTCGCCATCGGTGTCCTTGAGGAACAGCGTGTCCGGTGCCTGGTGAACGATCACGCCGCCATGTGAGAAGGCCATGCTGGTCGGGATGCTCAGGTCTTCGGCAAAGACCACGAACTTGTCGGCCTTGCCATCGCCATCGGTATCTTCGCAGATGCGGATTCGGTCGCGACCTTTGCCCGGTGGCTGTTTCTCGTTCGGGTAGTCGTAGGTTTCGGCGATCCACAGCCTGCCCCGCTCATCCCACGACATGCAGATTGGCTTCCCGCCGATCTCGGGCTCGGCCGCGAAAAGCTTTAGCTCGAAGCCTTTCGGGACCACATAGTGCTTCATCGATTCGGCTGGTTCGAGCGGCTTCTGCATCATGTTGCGAGGTTCTTCCTGCTCGCCCCAACGACGACTTTGGACGTAATTGGGAATCTTCGGTCCCACGTCGACGTACTCAAATGGACGCAAGTCTTTCGGCAGCCTGGTCATCTCCATCTCGCCAAGGGGTTCAAGTTCCGTTCCCGAGAAATCAGGAACCACCGTGGGGTCCTGGCCACATGCCCAGCGAATGCCGCGTTCGACCAGATTGTGAAAACCGGGATTGCCAAAGGTGCGTTGATCGTGACCCCAGGCCGTGTAGAAAACCCGGCCGTCGCCTTGAGTTCGAATCCAGGTCCACGGCTCTTTCTGATCTCCTTCCTGGCGATACTCGAGGACCGTGCGATTTTCTTCGTTGTGCAACGTATGCACGTAAGTCTCATCCCAACTCTCGAAGCTCTTGTATCCCTGCATCAACGGATGGGACGCGGCAGCCTCACTCGGCTCGACCGTGAACTCTCCGGTGCCATGTCGCTGGAACTGGGCGCCAATTAACGCAACGACGCGAGGGTTATTGCGAAAGCAATAGGTAGCGCAGTGCAGAGGAATGAAACCGCCACCGGACTCCACATAGCTCAGGAGTGCCTCCGCTTGAGGCTCGGTGATCTCGTCGATGTTGGCGTAGAGAATCAGTCCGTCGAGTTGCTTCAGGAAGTCATCGGATAGAACTTCATCCACGTTCTCGCTGTATCGGACATCGATTCCTCGCTCGGCCAACACGGGCAGCAACTCCGCCGCCCTCCGCGCCGGTCGATGGTGACCGTTGTCGCCGAGAAAGGCCAGCGTCAAACGTTCTTGGGCGAGGGCACGCGAGCCCAAGCCACCAGCGAAAAAGAGACAGCTCATCGCCGCTGCGATCAGCGTGCTGCGGGTGCATGCGATTCCTGACATGATGAATTCCAAAATGAACAACAACCAAGGAAGGTGAGGGATTCAGTGGCCAAATGGCGGATCGTGGCCTGACTCCAGGATAGGCGATCTCGCCGGGATTGGTCTGAGTTTTACTGGAAAGGCAACCCGGGGACGAACTATCGATTGACCGTTGATTGCCGTGAGAACTAACAAACTCGGGTTCGCATCGGTGCGGTCAAACGACGCGAATGCTCGGGGATTTTTCGGGGTCCGCGATCGCGAGCCTCGGGCGACGCCGATGGGGGCACCCGGGAAACGCGAACCGGCTTATCCGCGAGTGAACTCAGGCAGGTCGACCCGCTCACCACCTTTGTTTGCCGACTCGTGGGCACAGATGCCAACACAGGTCCAATTGGCACTGGTGACCGCGTTGGGCCAGGGATCGCGGTCTTCCAGTAATGCATTGGTGAACTCATTGACCAAGTGTGGATGCGAACCGCCATGCCCTCCGCCCTGAACGAAAGACAGATGTTCCGCGTCGTGAATCTCTTGCGGCAGCGTGAACTTGCGAATCTCAGCGGGCAACAGATGCGCGAAATCGGGAACTTCGACCTTTTCCGGAATCTCCGGTTCTGGTTTCTTGGCGGTGTGAATCACGTGCGGGTCGTTTTCGATAAGCGTCCACTCAAAGCTCTTCTTGGTGCCGTACACGTCAAAGCTCTCGCGGTACTGGCGAGCGACGTCGTAGAGGAACCGCCAGATGTGCGCCGTCAGGTCGGAATCCTTGATTTTGATGTGGCACGATTCCACCGCGAACTTGTTACCCGATTTCTTGGCGATATCGTCCCGTACCGTTCCACTGCCAAAACAACTCACGTAGTCGGCCAGCCCGTCGACCAAACCGAGACAGGGGCTGACCACATGCGTCGCATAGTGCATCGGGATCATTCGCTCCCAGTATTCCGGCCATCCATCCATGTCCTGGGGATGCGAGGCAGCCAGGTGTTGGATCTTGCCAAGTTCCCCTTTCTCATACAGATCCTTGATGAACAGGAACTCACGACTGTAGACAACGGTTTCGGCCATCATGTATTTCAGGCCGGTCTCTTGAACTTTTTCGACGATCTGGCGGCATTCGTCGATCGTCGTGGCCATCGGGACGGTGCACATCACATGCTTGCCCGCCTCGAGTGCACGCAGCGACATCCAGGCATGATCGGGGATCGGCGAATTGATGTGAACGAAGTCGACCTTTGGATCGGCTAGCACCTGATCGTATTCGGTGTAACGACCCTCGATCCCAAACTGGTCACCCACCTTGTTCATTTCCGCTTCGTTGCGACGACAGATGGCGTGCACGTTGGTGTTGGGATGAGCCTGGTAGATTGGGATAAACTCGGCACCAAAACCGAGTCCCACCATCGCCACGTTCACGGTCTTGCTCATTTGCTAATCCAGATGCTTAAGGGGGAGGGGGCGCGAGGGGCTGCAAAATCTCGCGTCGGAGAAATCGAAACCCATTCTTTCGAGGCCGATCCTCTCGGAGGCGGGAAACCAGGTCGCCGCCGCGTTACCGGGGGCGGGCCAAGCCGTCGGTTTTCGCCGGGAAGGGATCACCCGAGTGTCCGTATTGTGACTCTTTTGGTGATCAAGTCGATGAGATAGTGCGCAGATAATTTGAGATATTTTACCCACGTGTTCTTGCTATTTGGCGGGTTTTTTAGTCATCCTACTGGTTAAGCCTGCAATCGCGTTAAATATTTTTCCGCTATGAAACGACGTCGATCGGTTGCCCTGTTGATCGAAACTTCCAACGCCTACGCGCGGGGCGTGCTCGACGGCGTGATCGACTACATCCGCAGTCACGAACCATGGTCGATTTTTCTGCCCGAACAGCAGCGGACCGCCCGGCCGCCGGCGTGGCTGGCGCGTTGGCGTGGCGATGGCATCATCGCCCGCATCGAAACCGAGGAAGTGGCCGAGCTGGTACTGCGCAAGCGGCTTCCCACGGTCGACGTCAGTGCAGCCAGGCACGTCCCCAAGATTCCCTGGGTCGAAACGGACGATGCCGAAATCGCGCGATTGGCTGCGGAGCACTTGCTCGAACGGGGCTTCCGAAACCTGGCCTTCGTTGGCGACCCCGAATTCAATTGGTCGTTGTGGCGCGAGCAGAGCTTTGCGGAGCTCGCGCAACGTCACGGTTGCCGCTTCGAATCCCACCGATCGCTCTCACGACTCGATGATCGCTATTCCTGGACGACCGTGTCGCGCCAGCTGGCCAAGTGGTTGGCCGGGCTGCCAAAGCCCGTCGGTATCATGGCTTGCTACGACATCAAGGCTCAGCAAGTGCTGGACGTTTGTCGTGAACTCGACTTGGCTGTACCGGAGCAGGTCGCCGTGATTGGTGCCGACAATGATCACCTGCTCTGCAATCTTTCCGATCCGCCACTTTCGAGTGTGATCCCCAACAGCCGCCGCGCCGGCTACGAAGCGGCTCGCTTACTCGATAAAATGATGTTGGGCGCGAAGGTCGACAGCAACGCCGTGCTGGTTCGTCCGTTGGGGATCGAAACAAGGCAATCGACCGACACGCTTGCCATTGAGGATGCCGAAATCGTCGAAGCCTTGCGATTCATTCGACGCCATGCCAGTTCCGGGATCAACGTTGGCGACGTCTTGAAGGAAGTGCCCCTATCGAGACGAGTGCTGGAAAGCCGCTTTCGCAAACTGCTCGGGCGCACGCCTCACGAGGAGATTGTCCGGCAGCGAATCGGACGTGTGCAACAATTGTTGAGCGAAACCGAGCTGTCACTTCGCGAGATCGCCGATCGAACCGGCTTCGAACATGCCGAGTACCTGAGCGTCGCATTCAAGCAGGCAACCGGACAGACCCCAACGCAGTTTCGGAAGAGTCTGTAGTCTGTAGTCGAGGTTGTCTGGGGATTCGAAGTAGGCCGAATCAAGCGAAGCGCCGATCCGGCACCGAACAACGATTCGACGCCGAGCAAGAAGCATTGCCGGATCGGCGTCGCTGCGCTCCTTGATGCCGGCCGACAGGTTGGACAGACTACAGACTACAGACTATGGACTATGGACAGCCGGGGGAAAGCGGTAAACTGTTGGGATGGACGAGACACTCTCGCGTCATCCGAAGGCGGCTAACTTGGTCGGTCGCTTGTTGGAAACGTCGGTTGCTTGCCTTCCCTTCCTGGCTTCGCTTCGAGAGCGAATGCTTGAAGATACGGGAACCCGTTTGATGGATTGGGTCGACCATCTGGTTGTCCCGAAGAGTCAAATCGCCGACGAAGATCTTGTCGCGGTTGGCTTCGAGACGATCGGCGATCATGTTCCTCTTTACCGCGGCAGCCAATGTTGTGCTTGGCATCATCGCGAAGGCCTGTTTCCCGTCGTTCTCGTGAGCGATCAGAAAGCGTTGGCAGTCGGTATCGGGGCTGAATCGGCGAGTCACTTTTTGGCGGCGCATCGGTTTGAATGCGAAATCTCGGGAACGCCCGGCGGACCGCTCCGGATGGCGACGGTCGTCGAGACAGACGGCGCACGGTTGACGGTGGTGGAGCGACACGGTTGCCGCGATTTCGTTCCGCCCGAAGTGGCTGCTGAGCAGATCGTCGCGGCACGGTTCCATGCCGAGCGATTCCGTTGTCGAAGAAGAGAGTTTGCTGACGTCCAGGCTGGGTTGGATCATGCGGCAAGTCTTTTCGATCTGGCGGCCGCGTCGCTCGGTCAAGACTGGGCATGCGATCTATTTTTCGCTTCCGAGCGATGGTACTGGCAACATCGCAATCGGGCGGCCCGCATCCAGAAGGTGCGGCAGGACCAACTCGGGCTCGGCTGGGCCAATCACGATCACCACACCTATCGCTGCAGCCGCGAACATTTTGCCGGGCTCATTGCGCTGCTGGAACGAATGGGATTTCGTTGTCGCGAACGTTTCTATGGGGGCGCCGATGCGGGATGGGGCGCCCAGGTTTTGGAGCAGCCCGAGGTCGGCGTGGTGATCTTTGCCGATGTCGATCTCTCGCCGCGTGAAGTTACCGGCGACTTCGCGCACCAGGGGCTCGACGCGAAGCAGGAACTGGGGACGGTTGGACTTTGGTGCGCGTTGCACGGTGAAGCGATCCTGCAGGCCGGACTTCATCACCTGGAATGCCAATTCGATTTCGACGCCGCTCGCTCTCAGCTCGCCGCCGAAGGGATCACGACGATGCGCCCCTTCACTGATTTTGACTACTTGAAACAGGCCTTTACCGAGGGGGAAGTGTGGCGGGTCGACCCCATCCGGATCGAGGCTGCGGTCACCCGCGGGGCGATCAGCAAGACGCAGGCCAAGCGATTTGCCGAGCAGGGAGCGATCGGCTCACACCTGGAAATCCTGCAGCGCGACGAGGGCTACAAGGGCTTCAACCAAACCGGCATCAGCGAGATCATACGCGAGACCGACCCTCGCTTGGCGCAGTCTTAGGCCGCCGGGACCGAGACGGCGAGTTAGTTGGGCCGTCACTTTTTCACCAATGGTCTCGGCGGCCAGGTGGAGCGACATGAGTGGAAGAGTCGGTATGCTAATGCGAATTCCACCCATCACCCATCGAAGCCAGGAAGACAAGCATGTTGCTCGCTGCCGGTATGCAATGGTCGCTCGACGGTTCGCTCCTCTCGTTTGATGCTTTGACCGCCCTGTTGGCGCTGACCCTGATGGAAATCGTGCTGGGCATCGACAACATTGTCTTCATTGCGATCATCACCGGCCGACTTCCCGAATCCCAGCGACCGCTTGCCCGCCGAGCAGGCCTGGTTTTGGCGATGGTCATGCGAATCCTGCTGCTGGTGTGCATCAGTTGGTTGATGGACTTGGACAAGAAGTCGCTGTTCGAGCTTTCGGATTTCGCACCCACGGCGGCGATCGCGGAGAGGTTCGCGGAGGACCCGGAAGTCAATGAGATAACATCGCGTGATCTGATTTTGCTGTTTGGCGGTTTATTCCTGCTCTATACCGCCGTCCGCGAGATTCACCACAAGATTGAAGGTGGGGAGGCGGAAGCTCAAATTGGGAACTTGCCAGGCGACCAAGCCGGCGCGGCCGACGGAATGACTCCAGTTGATCACTCGCACGCGGGGGTGAGTCTGTCGGGCGTCCTGTTCCGTATCGCCTTCATGGATGTGATCTTCTCGCTCGATTCTGTGCTCACAGCGGTTGGAATGGCCGAACACATTGAGATCATGATCCTGGCAGTGGTCATTTCGATCGGCGTGATGATCGCGTTTGCGAACCAGATCAGCGACTTCGTCCAGGAACATCCCACGGTCAAGATGTTGGCTCTATCGTTC
>JARFQX010000045.1 GCA_029287555.1 Rubripirellula sp.
CGAATTGGCTTTGGACACGTGACTCAATTTCCTCCGGATACCGTGGGTTCAGATTGAATCGAGCCTCGTCGGAAACTTCATCGCGTCGGGAAGTGCCGAGAAGGAGGCAAACGCCAAAAGCCCGCCAGAAGCCGCCGCCAAAAGCCGCGACCACGCCACACCCAAGTTCAAAGTGCTCGATTGCGGATCGAATTCTAATGCATTTTCCCAATCGACGTGGGTCGTGCAAACGGGGTCGGCCACCAAGCGTGCGAAGCCTCCAACGGCCGATGGCGGCCTCGGCGACGCACACCAGTCGAATTAGGCGGCGATGCGAGAGGAGATTGGTTCGCCGCTCAATTGGATCGCCGCTGCCCAGGGCGGAAGCTTGAACTCATCGCCGCACCATCCGATCACCAATTGCCGATTCGCACCGCCTGGACGCGCGATCGATGCCGTGATTTGCAGTCGGATGTCCCGGCCCCGCTGCTTCGACAAGCGCCCCAAACGGCGATTGATCGCGCGGGCCTCCACTCGGGCGAATTGATCACTCAACAAGGTCCAAACCGAGGGCACCGGTCGACACCAATCGATCCGCACTGCACGATCGGCGTGCTCGAGAACGGCATCGCAGAGCTCCACCAGAAAGATGGGCTTGAGCGACAAGTACGTTGGTGTCACGATCACGGGGGTCAGCGCCCGCTGGTCACAGAGGCGGACCATCTCGATTGCAATCGGTTTCAGTTGGGACATGCTCGCTGCGTCTGACCGTGGATGGCGCAGCGGACCCGGGCCAGCGCCCATCGCTTGGCCCGCTGCGTCAGCGAAGGGAAATCGCCGAACTATTCGGATCGGCTTCGCATCCGCGACAGCATCGCCTGAAAGTCTACGGAGATCGTTTGATCGAGCGAATCGTAACGCTTGGCGGCATCGATGCGTCGAATCTCGACGTCATCTTCGATCACCAACAAATCGCTATCGTCGCGGGCAACCTCCTGGTCACCTTCTTCGGTGTCGCTGAAGCGATCGCCAATTGGTAGGGTCGACTGACTCGACTCGTCGTCCCCTGCTTCCTCTGGCGGTGTCTGCTCAGCGACTCCAGGTTCGATTGTTGACTCTTCGAACGCTGTCTCGCCAATCGAAATCTCCTCGCCCGTCCATTGCTCGATCACGATCTGAGATTGCTCCGGCTCGCACGGCGGTGACGTATCTCGTGGTTCTTCATCCGCCGCATCGATTTGCTCATTGCCCACGCACTCTTCAAGATCTTCGGACTCATCCACTTCGACCGCCGCCTCGCGTTCAAAGTCGTTGAAGGTGAGCGAAGATGGATCCTCGCCGGCACCGTCAAGCACCTCGCTAAGGTAATCGTTCAGTCCAACGATCTCTTGGTGCAACGCATGCTCGAGATCGCACGGCGACTCGGTCGCTTCGCTTGGAGCGGCAGCGACACCCTTGCCAACGGCGATCTCTTCCTCATCTTCGAATTCTCCAAAGACCGACGGTTCCGTGATTGGCTCACGGCTTGCCTGCTCACGGCTTGCCTGCTCACGGCTTCGCTGCTCACTGCTGGTTGGGGCAGGCACCGCTTCCGAGGTGTCGGCTTCCGAGGTGTCGCCTTCCAAAGCGTCGGCTGCGGCAGTCCGATTTCGCGTCACGTCCTGCTTGGGTGCGACGTCGTCCTCATCCCAGAACAATTCGCTGTCCCCATCGACCACGATGTCGTCGATTTCGCTGACTGGACGGCGTTTGGGCCCATTGACGCCACCGTTGGTTTGATCGTTGGCCCCCCAGATTCTGGAGTCATCGAGTTCACCAAATTCGACCGAGGAAGATTCCCGCTCCATCCGCGGCTCCTCCACCATCGGACCGGGAAGTTGCTGGAGTTGGGACCAGGCCATGTCAATGATCCGCTCGGTAATCATCGCTTGATCCGCTTCCTCGGCGCAGTCGATCGCCTGGGTCATCAGTTGGTTGATCAAACGGGGTACACCGCAGCAGGCATGATGAATCGTTGCGATCGCCTCGTCGTTGATTGTTCCTTCCGGGTCGGCGCCGCAAGCACGGATTGTTTGGCGAACGTATTGGCGTGTTTCCTCGCCGTTGAGCGGATGCAGGTAACAACGGGTGGCAACACGTTGGGTGAATGCTTCCATGGAAGGTTCGACCAGCATGTCGTCAAGCTTCACACCACCGCAGACAACCGCAGCCACACGAGGCACGCCGTGATGCATGATGTTGGTCACCATGCGAATCGCTTCCATCACCTCGGTCGACAACGACTGAGCTTCGTCGACGATGACCAACAGCCCGCCTTCGGGCGACTCGTCGCCGCACAAATGGTCGATCAGAGCCAATTGCAAATCCCCGTCGCGGATTCTGCTCTCATCGACTCTCAAATGGTGAAGCAAGTGCCTCAGGAACGCCTCCCGATCGTCGATTCGTGCGCCTCCGAGCACGACCACGTCATGCGTTCGTCGGTAGCGTCCGGCGATCAGGGCACCGAGCAGCGACTTGCCGGTACCGGGCGGACCGATCACCAGCGACAAAGCCTCGTTGGCTTCGATGCCGCGACAGATTCTCGCCAATGCGTCTTGAACGGATCCCAACGGCACGTAGCGGCTGGCGCTGGGAAAGGCAGGAAACGGTGGAAGGTGGAAGGACGAATCACTCGATTGCATCGTTGTGCTGCCACGTAGGAGGAAGCGGGACAGCCGGGTTGTAGAAAAACCCCCGCCCGCAGGTCGATACAGATCGAGTAATCGGCACAATCCATTTGAAACCTGAGCCGATCTTGAGTATCAGGCAATCTACGGAAGGATAGGAAGAATAGGGAAAGTGGCGAGCAGCGAGCAGCGAGTGGCGAGTGGCGGAGGGTATACGGGAATTCCAAGTAGGCCGAATCAAGCGAAGCGCCGATCCGGCAGCGAACAACGATTTGACGCCGAGCGACGATTCGACGCCAAGCAAGAACCATTGCCGGATCGGCGTCGCTACGCTCCTTGATGCCGGCCTACACGTCTACACGTTGAAATGCCAGCGTCTACCGCTACGGAATTCCCGGACACCCTCGAGTAGCGAGTCTGTCCGGTTCTTAATCTTTCTCGCCACTCGCCACTCGCCACTCGCCACTCGCCACTCGCCTCTCGCCTACAGCCCTCCGGGGCTGGTGAACTCGGCGTAGTCGTCGAATTCGCTGTGGCGATCTGGCGCTCGTTCGTTGAAGCGGGTGAAGTCGGCTTCCCAGGTCAGTTCGACGTCACCGATCGGGCCGTTTCTTTGTTTGGCGATGATGATTTCCGCTTGGCCCGCGTACTGCGCGCGATCCTCGCCCCGATGGTAATACTCTTCTCGGTGGACGAACATCACGACGTCGGCATCCTGTTCGATCGCCCCCGATTCGCGCAGGTGACTCAGTTTGGGTCGGTGGTCCTTGCTGTCTTCGGCTTGGCGATTCAACTGAGAAAGACACAACAGGGGCACGCTCAGTTCCCGTGAGATCCCCTTGAGCCGACGGGCAATCTTTGCCACTTGTTCCTGGCGCGGATCCTTCGAGTTATCCGGTTCGATCAATTGCAGGTAGTCGATGATGATCAGGCCCAGAGAGCCTTGACGCCGTTTGATCCGGCGAGCGGCGGCGGCAATTTCGCTGACGGTACGGCTTGGCGAGTCATCCACAAACAAGGGGGCCTGGCTGATTTCATTCGCCTTGCGGATCAGCCGGTCGCGATCGTCCGACGAGATCGTGCCGTTTCGCAGTCGGTTCCCGTTGACCCGTGCCAGCGAGCAGAGCATTCGGTCGGCGAGTTCGATGCCGGACATCTCCAGGGAGACAAACAGGACGGGCAATTTCTGATCGATCGCGACGTGCTCGCCAATGTTCATCGCAAGCGCGGTTTTTCCCATTGAGGGCCGAGCCGCCAGGATGATCAATTCGCCGTTATGCAACCCGCCGGTCATTTCATCAAAGCGGCCGAATCCCGATTCGGCGCCACCGTGGACGTAATCATCGCGCAGCCGGGCCTCCATGCGGTCCATCGCTTCGTGCAGCACGTCGCTGATCGACTGCACCGACTGGGACGTCCGCCCATCCATGATTGCAAAGACTTTCTGCTCGGCCTGCGCACAGAGTTCTTTGGCCGAACTTGATTGATCGTAAGCTTCGCGGAGGATTTCGGTGCTAGAGCTGATCAGTTTTCGGTAGACCGCCTTCTCGGCGACGATGTCGGCGTAGTAGATGGCGTGAGCAGCGTTGGGGACCGATGCGGATAACTTGGCCAGATAGGCCGCACCCCCAACCTTTTCGTACTCGCCGGCGCTCCGTAACCGAGAGACCAACAACGTAATGTCGATCTTCTCGCCGGTGTCGTGCATCTCCCGCAACGTCTCGTAGATCTTTCGATTGGCGTCGTCAAAGAAGTCGTCGCCACGCAACGACGCAATCTCGTCGCAGACCTCCGGCAGCAGCAGGATGCTGCCAAGCACCCCCATCTCGGCATCGAGATCCACCGGCGGCTGCCGCTGAAGAATCTCCGCAGCAGAGGGTTCTCGCTTCTTGCGACGAAAATTGGATTCTTCCGAGATCATGCTTCCGATCCGTGGAATGAGTGAACGAGCAGAGAGAAGAGCATGGTTAGTTTTGGTTCGTGCGGTCGCGCGGCATAGGCAACCGCAGGGCATTGGCGCCACGAGTCAGACGCCTTGCCACGTCCACTCTCTCTAATGTGTCGCCGTGGTGAATCAAACGCAAGTCAATGCAATCGATTCGATCAAACCGGACAACGGGTCAAAAAACCAAAGCCGCTGGCGACCCTTTGGGTTGCGTCGCACTTTGGTGGCGTCCCATTTTGTTCGCAAGTACGACCGGTGTGAGCCCCGTTGACGACACCCGATCTTTACGCAGGATTTCTCATCGTGCTGACACAACGTGGCGCTATCCAGCGATCCGCTTCGCAGCATCCAGCTATCCGCTTCGCAGCAGGGACTCCACGCGTTCGAGTGCTTCGCGTGCGGACATTGCCGCGCGTCCCCGTCCGATTTCCCCACCTTCATCGAGCCAAAGCTTGACGTTCTGCTCGGCGGAAATCGCGGTGCTGTGCGAGCGTCCACCAAAGTGTCGAGCGATTTCGGCATAAGCCGCCGAGGTCAATTGTCGCGACAAGTACATCGCCAACATTCGGGGCCCCGTCACGGCGCGGGTTTGCGACTTGCTACGCAGCGAATCGGACGGCAACTGGAACGCTTCGCAGACGGCCGACTCGATCACACCAAGGGTTGTCATCGGTTGGTTGGTTCGCAGCAACTGACCTCCATATTGACGAAGCTCGTCAAGGGTCGGCGTGCGACCGAACATTCGCTGCAGCGTATTGATCACGTTGACAACACCGCTGATCACGCGCCCGTCACCACCGAGCAGCGGGTTGATCGAAGCAATCAACGTGTCGGGAACTGCCATGGGGCAGCGTTCGGCAATCCAACGCCGAAAGATCTTTTCACGCGTCTCTCTGTCTAGCGGTTGGGTGCTACATACCAATCCAGCCGCCAAGCGGCCCGCTAATTCCTTGGTCAGTCCGTCAATTTCAGTGGGAGCCTGAGAACCGGCGAAAACCAACGGCCGGCCGGAGCCTGCCAAGGTTTCCACCGTGTAGAGCATTTCCCGCAGGGTTGCCTTCTTCGCTCCCAGGAACTGGACGTCATCAACCAACAAGGCATCCACCTCACGATAGCGCCGACGAAACGCCGTGATGCCGCTGTTGCCAACCGAGCTGATGAAGTCGTTCGTGAACTGCTCTGCCGAAAGATGAATGACTCGCTTCATCCGGTGTCGACGCCGCAACTGATCCGCGATGGCCGATAACAAATGGGTTTTTCCCGTCCCCGTCGGACCGCAAAGGAACAGTGGCGAGGCCGTCGAAGGTTCTTGGCATGCCATCACCATCGCGGTGTGAGCCAATCGGTTGCATGGTCCGGGAACGAAGTTCGCCGAAGTCATCTTGGCTTCAACCGTCCCGTTTGCGGTGCCGGTCGGTTGAGCCTGCCGCGATGAGTCTCTGCTCTTTGCCGCCAGCTTACCCGCTGCGGCATCGACGTCGGGCAACCAAGGTTGACTCGGTCCGCCGAGCCCGGAGCCAGACGCGACCTTCGCTTTCGCCGGGCTGGCCGCCCGCCCACCCGAATTCGGATTAACGCGATTGGCGATCAAGCGACTTAGGGAACGCGTCGATCCACGTCGGCTTGCTACCTTTTCGTCCGCCGCTTTTTTGATTGCCGGCCCTTTGATTGCCGCCCCTTTCACCAACACTGCGTCCGACGAAGATCGGACCATCAACGATGTCGGTGCATCCAACGGCGAACCATCACACTCGCTCGACGGATCCGCTTCCAAAGGCAGCTGCACCTGACGGGCTTCCGGCTCCTCGAGACTCAGCCGCACCTCCGCCGGGGCGCCACAGGCCTGCATCGCTGCGCCGCGGATCTCGCTGAGGAAGTGCTTCTTCAGGCGGTCCATCGCAAACTGGCCGCGCACCGAAACGATCAGCGTCGGATGATCCCCCAGTGGCGCGGAACCGTCGCAATCATCGTCCGAACTGCCGGCGACCACTTCACGATCGATCCGCTGGACGGATTGGACCGAGAAGCTAACACCATGTGTGAACCACATGCGGTACCGATCCGCACCGACACGTCCTTTCAACGCCTCCTTGAAAGAATCGACAACGGCCTTGTTGTCGGTGCAACCTTGCGGTGCTGACATACTGGTAGCGCAATCCTCCATCATGGATGTTTCGCGGTACAACGAACACCTTGGCAACATTCGACTCGCAATCGCGAACCGGGCCGAGGCTGAGCCTGAGAAGGACGTCCAAAGCGTTGGCAAAGAATGCTCGCCAACCTAGCTCCGCCGGGCGGCAATCCCGCCTCCCCATACCCACCGTCTCGCATCGATCGATCACCTCTTTGCGACGCGAGAGGCCAGATTCTAGGCTTGCTAGCATTCAAGTCAAATGCCGATCGAATCGGAACGGGAAGTTTCATCAGCGGTGTCAATTCACGACGAGAAAGTGGCGCGAAATACGCGATTTTGCAGGCATTCTTCGGCCGGTCACCAACCGCAGTCGCGACGAGCCGAGATTGTAACGTGCGGTGGAAAATTTGTCGGCATCGATTCGCCGCGCACCGCCTCGATACCGACTTCATGCCGTAACACACGGCGTACTCGACAGTTAACGGGATCATCACAGGAAATTATCCGATCGTTCCGCCGAGCCCCGTCGCGCGGAAAAAAAGATCGCGAAAAGCTTGAGCCCATGAACGATCAAAATCCGCGTCGACTCGAACAGGTAAGACTGACAAGACAGGGAATATACCGAGCTGCAAAACTCGCTGCGAAGACAAAGCCTAAGCGCTTTGTTGCCCCACGACCTGATCGATCGTCGCTTTGCCAGTCAAGGGTTTGAACCACACCGTTTCACTGAGAACGTGATGAAAGCCAGCATGCTGATAAATCGACTTGGCCGGATGATTCCGTCGATCGACCGCCAGAATGATGCGTGAGCAATCCCCGCGCCGCGCGACCTGCATGGCGTGACGAAGCAGTTCGCGTCCCAGTCCCCGCCGCCGCGCCTCGGGTACTAAACCCATGTAGACAATCTCGGCAACGTTTTCCCGGGCAACGTTTTCCGCGGCAACGTTTTCCGCGGCAACGTTTTCCGCGGCAACGTCTTCCTCGGCAACGTTTTCCGCGGCAACGTCTTCCTCGGCAACGTCGTCCACGGGCCCCCCCTGCCTTCGTTGATCACCACCGCGGTGACGCGCAAGGACGAGGCAACCGATGGTCCGCCGCGATTGCTTCTCGATCACTCGAAACCACCAGTTCGGTTCGAACGCGACCGCCGATTGGTAACCGCGGAGCGTCTGAACCGCAGTTCGGTGTTCGGAAAGCAACGGGCAATCGAGTGTTTCGCGGTACGTCCGATCCGCCAAGGAAGCAAACGCACCGAACTCATCCGAATCATCCCACGCCAAAGGCTCGCAAACCAGCAATTCATCGCCTCGCCGATTTGGGTGAACGTCTTCGTTCGATGACGAGCCTGTCAAATAGTCCAAGGTCGACAGCGGCATAAAACCGAGTCCCCTGCACCACTCGGAAAGCAGTCGGTTTTCCGGAAGCGAAATATCGTCCGACGCCCATTGAACATACCTCACGCCGCGATCGCACAGAGCTTGATCCAGCTTTTCTGCGAGCGCCGAGGCAACGGGTTCAATGCCGCCTTGCCAGTCGCCACCCAGCCCGCCCGCGCAGACCAGCGTCGCCGTGTCGATGCGATGAGCGTCCACCTGATCGATGGCAGAGTGAATGACCACAGCGGCAGCCACGGGGCGGCCGACGTCATCGATCGGGCTCGCGGTCACAAACAGCACACGATGCTCGCCGCCGGAAACCAACAAACCACGAATTTGGTCGAGCACGATGTGGGCGCGGGCAAGACTCAGGTTCTCACATACCCTCGGCAGCAGATCTCGCAGCTTCGCGAGAGTATCGACGCGTGCTCGGAATCCTCTCGAAACGGGCAAAACACTCTTTCCTTCCATTTGCGGCGGGTCGGCACGCATGGCGGGGGCCCGTCGATCCGCCGGACGCTCGCCCGTTTGTCTTCCGGGAATCAAACCCTATCATAGGCCTGTCCCCACTTGGAATGTCTGCGGTGACATCGCGTGCCTCGAAACGTCGCTGTTTCACAGGAATTCCTTTGCCCCTCGTTGCCCTCATGTCGGGAATCATCCGATGACCAACTCGCTTGCCCGAAATGGATTGATCGCAATCGTGACCTTCGCGGTGTTGAGCACCTGCGACGTGAAATCGACCGAAGCTCAGGGACTGCTGCGTCGGCTTCAGCAACGGATTCGATCCCGCGTTGCTACCCCCGCGCAAACCACGCCGGCGACGCAGCCTCGCACGTCCGATCCATCCGCCCAGCGGCTCTCACCGGTCAACCCGGATTCCGGAGAAGCCGCTCAGGGGACGTCCGGTGCGAGCGGGACCGACCAGGCAAGGCGATCCCCGGACCTGGGGCGATTCGGTGGATCGATTTTAGCGCGACCGGCCGGCGGTCAATCGAGCGTGCGGCAAACCGCGTCCAAACCGACCTTGGGGATTCAAGTCTTACCAGTGACCGAAGGGACTCCGGGTTTGCGAGTCGCCGGGATCCGTGATGGTTCGCTTGCCAAGCAGGCGGGTCTGCGCGAGAACGACCTGATCGTGGCGATCGATGGAAAACCGACCCCGAACATCGAAGCGATCCGCAACGCGATGCAGGGGCGCCGACCCGGCGACCGGATTCGGGCGACGGTCCTGCGGGGCGAAACGAGCACGTCGGTCACGATCCCGTTGCTGGATTCCGCCAAGTTAGCGGCTTCGTCCAGCGGTACCCCATCGGCGACGCAAGCGAGTCCTTCCGCATCGCAAGCGAGTCCTTCAGCATCGCAAGCAGGGCGACGCGACTCGCTCGCCGCTGCGGATCGCCGAGTACGCAAGGCACCGGTCGAATCGGATCCGGTCGATCTCGGTGTCGAGGTCCAAACGACTCCCGGCAAACGCGGCGTCGTGCTGTCGATGGTTCGACCGAACTCGGCAGCGGCCGCAGCGGGTTTGTCCGTGGGTGATCGGATTGTCTCGATTGACGGCCGGCGGATCTTCGACGTTCCGAGCTTTCAACGCGAACTATCGCAACTCGGCGAGGGTGTGACGTTGTCGATCAACGCCGTCCGCGGTGAAACGCTCAATAACTACGAAGTTCG
>JARFQX010000060.1 GCA_029287555.1 Rubripirellula sp.
GAGGATCGTCCAACGGAGCCCGCATGTTGCGCCGAACTGACTCGCCGCAGGCTAAGGATCACCATCACAAGAATGCCCAGCCCGGTGCCGCGAACGAGTAAGTCCAACGAGACGCTTTCGAATAACCGCAGCCCGAGTGGCAGAAAGATCGCGGCTCCGAGTAATGCCAGTGCCAACGATCTCTTTTCGATGCCCTCGCGATACGTCCAGGCCGCCATGATCAACATCGGAACGCTGCTGATCGAGACCACGACGTGCGCCGATCTTGCATCGATCACAAAGGGAAGCAGAGAAATGGCAACGATGCCGAAACCAAAGCCAATCGCGCTGTGAAGGAATCCAGCGACCAACGCAATCGCGCCAATCGCCGCCAGCAGGAACCCGAATTCGCCAACCATCCTATTCGGGAAGCTCCGCTCCCCGGGTTTCCCGACCGAACAGGACGATCACGGCGCCCAGAAGATAGAGGGGAGCCAGCAGCAAGGCCTGGACTTCAGGCGCGATCGTGATCAGGAAACCAAAGCAGACAAAGGCGATTCCAGTTCCCAGTCGTCCCACGTTGAAGCAAAAACCCGAACCGGTGCCCCGCATGCGCGTCGGATAAAGTTCGGGGAAATAGACCGCATATCCCGCGTGCATTCCGAGCGTGAAGAAGCCAAACACCGGTAAGAACAACGCCAGCGTCGTCGGCGATGCCTCGCTGGGTATCAGGTACTGGAACAAGACCAAGACAGCCGCGAACGCCGCCAAGTGATAAAAGACAAAGGCTCCCCGCCGACCGAGTCGGTCGGAAATCCATCCAAAGAGCAGCAAACCCAGACCACCACCGATCGTATTGAAGATCATGCTGGTCATCTCCGCCCGTTTGATTTCCGACTTGTGCGTTTCCAGTGCCGCGGTTCGGTCCTCCTTGTACGCCAGCAGCGCGGCCTCATCCGCGTCCGGTCCGGGAACGGTGATGCCTTCCACTTTCATCGCATCCGCTTCGGCTCGACGAAGCAGCGCGTTCTTGCCATAGATGTGGATGCCCCAAAAGGTGACCAGCCCGACCGTGGCGAGCGAAACGCCAACAATAGTAGCTCGCAGGTTCTCCGGCGCGAATAGTTCCGAGAGCCGGCCGAGTTGCTGCGTGGGGTCCTCTTGGGCCCGGTCCTTGACCCGCTGCCAGGACTCCGGCTCGTGCAGTTTCCAACGAATCCAAAGGGTTAGCAGCGCCGGCAGCACTCCAATCGCGAAACCGATTCGCCAGCCTTCCCAACCGTTGGCTGCTAACTTTGCATTGATCGCTTCGTTGCCGATCAGCAAGGCGACCGTCGCCGCGGCCAGCAGTGTGCCGAAGACACTCGAAGCATGAAAAATGGAACTCATCACGGGGCGCGAACGGGTAGGCATCACTTCGGCCACCATCGCCGCCGCAACGGCCCATTCACCACCCACTCCCATCGCGACCAGAAATCGCAGCACCACCATCTGCCAGGGGGCTTGTGCGAAGGCGCTCGCGCACGTGAACAGCGAGTAAAAAAGAATCGTCAAGATCATCGTCTTCGACCGGCCGATCTTGTCGGAGATCACCCCGAACAGCACGCCGCCGACCGCGCCTCCGAACAAGAAGAAACCGAAGGCGATGTTGTTCCAAGAGATGACTGAGGCGTCGTCCGGCTTGGCGCCCAACAGCGATGGCATCGCGTCGCGCATCGAGGCGACAAAGATCTGCCCCTCGAAGACATCGAAGACCCATCCGAGCGACGCGATCAACAACACCGTCCATTGATAGGAACTGATTCCCTCGTACCACTTCAGGGAATTGCTTTCGGTGCTGTTGCTCATGACGGTCGTTGGTTGGAGGGAATGGGGTCAGCAGGTCAAAAAACACCGATCGCTCGGAGATCGCAGTGCAAGGACCCTGCGCCGGGGTGGGCGGCTATTCAATCATGGAAGGGCGGTTCTGGCTGCGCTTCTTCCTACTTGTGCTCGTACTCAGCATGGCGGTAGTCGTACTCGTCAATGCCCTACGCTCACGAGACCATCGGGGCAAACGCGTTAGTTTCCATTTGGGCTAGTGAGGCGACGACCTTGCGGGTACCGACGAAGGGTCGGCGGGCGTGCATCGTGATCATATTGTCGACGATGACAACGTCGCCCACCTGCCAGGCCAGGTCGAATGCCAATTCTTCGGCCAATCCGACCCCAACGCCGACCGCTTCGGCATCGAGTGGCGTGCCGTCGCCGTGGCAGATCGATTTGGAAGGATCGTTGCGTGAATCCTTCCAACCTCGGAATGCTGCGATCAATTGGTTGAAGAAGACGCTGCGTCCGTCTTCCAGTTTGACGACCGCGGGCAGCGGTGGCGTGGTCGCTCGCAAGCAACCGTCGTCGAGCCACTCCCACTGATAACCCAATTCGCGCAACCTCGCCTCGGCTTCTTCCTTCGACTGGACCCCGAGTGTACTTCGCCACGACCGCCCCATGCCGGATTGAGCATCATTCTCGCTCGGCATGACGTTGGTGTACTTCAGTCCCTTCTCTTCGCAAGCCTTAATAAATTCGGGCCGCACTTCGGAGAGTCGCTCAAGCAGCACGTCGGATCGGCAAATCGGTGTCGCACCCCCCTGCTCTGCGGCAATCTCGCAACTGAAAAAGATCCAGCGGGGAAAGAGCGGCGTCTGGGCCATCTCGTGATGAAAGAAGATCTGAACGTCCGGTGGCGCCTCGTTGGCCGAAAAAACTCGATCCGTTCGATTGATTCGGACCGCGTTCGAAAGCGATTTCTCGTAGGGAAAGTTCGGTAAGTCAAGCGATCGGACTAACACGTCAAAGTCTTCGGCACTGGAGACAGGAAATCCTCGCAGCAAGACCGCTCCGTGCTTCGTCGCCGACTCGAGCAACTCGGAACGCATTCCTTTCACCCAATCTGCGGCCGCATCAAGCGACGCGCGGGAATCCTGGCACTGAAACACGAATGGAAAGACCGTGTTGCCGTGATGTTGTTGGCCCTCGACGGCTACCGATTCAACCTGCAACTGAATCATCGTTTGTCGACCCTGTTCGAAGGAGTCATTCGTAAATGGGAAAGAACGTATTGAAAGCGGACTCGCAGAATTCACCAGGATCGTTGAAACGCCGATTTCGATTCAACCCGCTGATCGCCGACATCTCTTCGTCGCTGAGCTTGAAGTCGAAAATTGCGATGTTTTCCTTCAACCGCTGAAGGTTTGCCGTCTTGGGGACGACCGCCGTTCCTCGCTGCACGCCCCAGCGGAGTAGGATCTGAGCAGGCGATCGCGAATGCGATTGGGCGAGTTGCTTGACCGTTTCATGTTCAAGCAAGGATTCCTTTGCCTCGGCCATG
>JARFQX010000133.1 GCA_029287555.1 Rubripirellula sp.
GAAGGTCATCGAATTCCAGGCGCGGCGCGAATACGAAGGTTTCGGAGCCTACCCATCCTTTATCGGGTGGGACACCGAGGACTACCTCAATCAGCTGGGTGCAAACGCAAACGTGATTGGCATGAGCGTTTGGTGCCAGACGGGCGGTTGGGGAAAACGTCGACAACTGACATTCGTTCGCAACTCGTCCGTTTGGGTCGAACTGAACACCTTCGTGCTTGCGCGACTTTGGCAAGGATCAACCTGTGAACAGGCGATTGAGGAGTTTTCCAGGGAATGGATGCCCCAGGTGCCAACTCAGGTACTGGTCGACTTCCTGCGCCGATCGGACATCGTCATCAAGGATCTGCTTTACATCCGGGAGCTCGCCGAACGTCAACTCTATTTCCGTCGCCTTCGTTTGCCTCCTCAGCTCTATGTGTTCTGGGACCGCATCATCATTGACGAGATGGTCCGTTCCGTCCTTGTTTGCCTGGTCCAAGACAAGGAGCAAGCGTTGGAAGAGGCGAAAGCGGCATTCGAGGAACTGCAAACGATGACAGCGATGGCGGAAGAGCACGGAATCCCCAAAAAAGGGTTGAAATTACAACTCGCAACCTTTGAAATCCTGCTGGCAGCTCGCGAGTACTTCTTTCGACCGAATGATGAAGCGGTTCAGTCGCGACTTCGCGAACTCAAAACGAATTACCAACTACGGTACAAACGACACTACGCCGTGTTGCTCAACTTCGATCAGTCAGCCGTGCACAAGATACCGCTACGATGGTTGATCCCAGTGGTCGTGCGTGAGCGGAGTCGCTACCGGGTGGTGGATCAGGTCTTGACCGTGCGGCTACTCGGACTGCTATACCCGCTGGCTCATCGGTTCCGGTCGCGTCTGGGGCCCAAGTTCGCGAGCAAGCAAGCGATGGGACTGGAGGTCCTGCTCAAGTAATGGTGCGACTCAACGCAGGTTCACCCAGCGTTTGTGTCGTTTCCCACCGCAGTTCATCGGTGCTTTCTGTGAAGCGTTCACGAATGCATCGTGAAATTTTGGCAACCCGGCGACGAACTTGCCGATTGCCATTGAACGCGGAGCGGAGCGAGGTTTAGCTTGAACGCTGGAACGACAGGCTGCGAATTCTGCGCCGGTGGTAGGCGACGTGCTCCAGACTGTCGCAGGAGGAAAGCGGCCTAGACGGTCGAGCTTGGATCAGATCACCCGGATCAGATCGCGAGGCTCGATATGAACGTTCGACCGCGTTAGGTGGATTCGCGTGAACGCACCACGCCCTGATCATCAGAATAGTTGTCCTGTCCGAATTCTTGGATTCTCCGATACGTTTGGCTCGGAAGCCGGAAACGGCGTCGGACGGTTTTTGCATGATCTGCACGCTCACGCCTGCCGAGACCGGCTCGACCTGCAACTGGTTGTACCTGGTCGCGACAACGCGGCGTCTGGAATCTTGGCGATCAAGGCACCGTCTTTTCAAGTGCCCGGCTATGGAAAACTTCATGTTGCATTGCCGCTAGAGCATCAGCGCAAGACGATTGAGCGCGGCGTGAAAGAGCGTCTTCCGCAATGTATCCACGTTTCGACGCCCGGTCCTTTCGGCATGTTCGGTTCGTTACTGGCTCGTCGCCACCGGATTCCTTTGGTTGGGATCTATCACACCGACTTTCCCAGCTACGCTCGAGAGATTGTGCTGGCCTTGACGCGACGCATGCATCGTGATCCGGCGCAATTCTTCTGGCCGTTGATGGAACGCCTGATTCCGTTGGCTTTACCCTATTATCAGGCAATGGAGGGAAAGAACCCGCGAATCGACGAGGACTTGTCCGATTTGGTGAAGGTTGTTCAGCGTAATGTGGCCACCTTTTCCAGCGATTCAAATCAAGAGTCATCCATTGCTAAGTTCGCTGAAGTCGCGGCGACCGCGGCCTTGCGGAAGTTTTATTCAAGATTCACGTTTGTCATTGCCCGGTCTCCCGATCATCAGAAGCAGATCGCGGAAACGCTGGCGGTTCCTTCAGAGCGTCTCCGTTGTTTGAACCCGGGAACCGATGTCGATCGATTTCGGCCTGATAAGGCAGATCGAGGGGTGTGGTCCGAATACGGTGTTCCGCCGAATGCCTTCGTTGCACTTTATGTCGGTCGCATCACCGCCGAAAAGAATATCGGCTTTCTGGGAGAGTGCTGGCGAAACTTCCAATCGAAGCATCAAGCAAATGCGCATCTCGTCGTTGTGGGCCACGGCGAAGAGGATGCCCTCCGGCAATTGAGTGGGCTGCCAAACGTGCACGTGATCGGATCGCATCATGGGGAGCGACTTTCGACGATTTACGCTTCAGCTGACCTGCTGCTGTTCCCTTCGGTCACCGAAACGCTTGGCCAAGTGGGACTCGAGGCGGGCGCGTCGGGCCTTCCGGTGATCGTCTCGGATCGCGGAGGCCCTCAAACTTACGTCGAGGATGGTGTATCGGGTCGGGTGCTGCCTACCGAAGATCCCGAATTGTGGGCGAACGAAATCGAGAACTTTGCCAAGGATGACAGGCGACTTTCTTGTCGCTTGGGGCAAGCGGCTCGCCAACACATCGTGCAGAACTACACGATCGACCACTCCATGGCCGATTACTGGGCGCTCCATCAAGAGGCGATCGACTTCTACCAGTTGTCACAGCGGCGAAAAACGAAGCGGCGGACAACAACTTTCCTGACACCCGCCATGCGCGAGCGGGCTCCGAATCGCGGATTGATGGTCATCAGCGACTATCATGCAGGTCGTTACTCTGGCAACAAGCAGGAACGATCACGAAAGGCGGGTGCAATGGAATGCATGCTCGCCATGGCCATGGAGCGGAATCTGGAAGTCGTGTTCGCCGGCGACTTTGGCGATCACGGCTCCCGCATTTCGCGGTTGGAAGCCGACTTTGCATCACTGCGGTCCATTCGTCGCAACCTTGGCTTTGGCGGGGCCCCAGTGTTCGTGCGCGGTAACCACGACTACGGCTACACCGATGCGCAGTTGTCGGACTGGACGGGAGGCTGCCGAGTCCATTCCAGCCTTGTTTATCATCATGCCGATTCGGGGATCACCATCACTCACGGGCAGATTCTCGCACTTGCCAAGACCATGGACGTGATTCACACGGCCGGCCGCGGCGAGGATCTCGGTTCCCAGCTCCGCGAAGACCTGTTGGACGATGATTTGAAGCCCTCGGTGATCGCCTACGACGTTGCGAATCTGATCGAATCAGCCCTCACAAACCAGGGGTTAACGGGGCTGGGAACCGTTTGGGAAAGCCTCTACCCGACCCGGGCGCTGCTGGCGGAACATCTCCTCAATTTCGCGAGGAACACCAACCAGGCAGACGAAGCGGCGTGGAAGATGATCGCTGGATTGGTTGGGACTCACGACAACGTCGACGTCGCCGCCAAGCTCGGTGCCGCCTATGGAGGATGGGCCAGCATCTTTGGACATACCCACGAAGCACTGGCGAAGCGGAAGCGGGTCAGCCTTGCATCCGGTCCGCAAGTTGCGCAGGTAGTCGCGAACTCGGGGAATATGAATCGCAAGCGAGCCACTTGCGCGGTCGGGGTCTTTCCCGAAGTCACGGTTTATCGATACCACAGCAAGAAGCAGTGCCTTGAACCGATGCGAACCGCGGCACTCTCCAAATCGGATGCTGAAGATTACCTGAAACGAGGTCAACCGCGTCAAGCGTGTGCCTAAGCCGAAACACGTTGCCCCCTTCTAATTGGATTGCTCAACCCGTTACGCGGTCCGAATCTTCGTCACGTCCTTCGGCTTCATTCAAGACGCGGAGTTGTCCCGTCTCAATCGGTCGCTGACTGCGGTGAAACCGGAGATCGATTCCGCTAGCCACAGCCACCATGATCTGCAATGGATCCCCGTGCGAGACAAGCAGAAACGTCTGATCGCTAGCCTCGTCGTCAAGGCTTCGCACCAGTTTTGACATTCGGTCGGCAACCGCTTGCACGCTTTCCACATCGCCGATGGTGTTCCCAGGGTCAATGAGATCGTGCTTCCAAACCGTCTCGTAATGCGAGTTGTTCTTGCCGTCCCAGACGCCAAAGAATCGTTCACGAAGTAAGGGCGACGTCTCGAAGGGAACGCCAAATCGATCGGCGACGATTCGCGTGGTTTCCATTGTGCGTAAGTAATCTGAAGAATAGATCCGCGCCACCGAACGCAGTCGGCCGCGATGCCGATTGACACAGTCAACAATCTGGTCACGTCCTCTATCCGAAAGCCCAAACTGATCCAACCCCACCTCGGGCGAGCTGATGATCAGTCCTCTCTCGTTGGCGAGACTGTGACCGTGGCGAAGCAACAAGAAGGTGTTTCGAAAAGCCATGCCCGCCTTGTCTGGTAACGTGACGCCAACTCGTCAGAGCGAATGATCCTGAGTTTCCTGGTGGCTTGGAAACCATCATTGTCGTGCAATTGAACGGCTGAAGAAACCGCCGAGCAACCGCACCGCGTCATTTCACTTCTCTTCCCGCGATGTCTCGTTGACTCGCTCGCGAAACCTCGATGAAGGTTCCGTGAAAGCGCGGGGGCGGGACTAACATCGAAACTTTGAAATGATAGCATGCGAGGGTAACTCGCAAGCGATCGGGTAACTCGCAAGCGATCGGGTGACTCGTAAGAGCTTGTCCGGCAGCGATTCCTGAATCACTCACTAATCCGTCAGGGAGGGAAGCAATGCCCGGGGATACATCTTTGCCAAATAGCGGAAGTAAGAGTTTCTTCACGATGGGTTGTGACGTGTGCGGCCGACGCATGCGAGTTCCGATTCACCTGCTCGGTGGAATGGTACGGTGCCAGCACTGCAACGCGGCGGCCCACGCGAGCGTCGGGACGTCGTCGCCCGGCGGGAGTCACGCCAAGGTCGGGCATCAGCCTTCAACCAACTATCTCAATCGCTGAACGCCACCCGCTGTTGCTTCGTTGGACCTTCGCAGGGCGACACGGCCGAGTAGGCCGCCGCCGCTCTTCTCATTCGTCGGTCAGCGGGAATCTCTTGATGGGGCTCGATCCCCGAGGGTTTGCGCCGTCAGCGAGTGATCTGACGAGTTGGCAGTGGTACGACGTTTGCACTCTGAGGAGTTCATTCTTCGCTTGGCTTTTCGCGCCGGGCGAGTGTCGTGATCCCCAGGGCTTGTTGGAAAATGGCCGTCATTCCTCCTGTTGAGGTCGAATTCATAGAGCGAGCGGCTCGGTACTTGGAAAATCCAAGCTTCATGGTCCGGCTTGCCGACCTCGTTGGCGTCCCCGTCGAAGGTGCGTTGCAGTTGGCCCCCGAGGCGCTTTCACGAGCGGTCAATTTGGCGCTGCGACGATCGCTCGACCTCGCCATCGTGACGCTACCGCGCGCCGAGGTGCCCGCCTTGTCCTTTCCATCGCGGGAAGACAAGGTTTGGTGGACCGGCTATCGACATTCCGCCGGAACCGCCATCACCGGCGGGCTGGGGGGCATGTTCGGGTCGATGGGATTGTTACTCGAGTTACCGGTCACCACCAGCCTGATGCTTCGATCGATGACGGCGATCGCTCGTGACTTCGGCGAGGACGTGCGTTCGATCGATGTTCGGCTCGAATGTCTGAGTCTCTTCGGTCTCGGCGGACCGAGTGGCGCCGATGATGAAATGGATGCGTCTTATTTGGCAATGCGTGCCTCGTTGAGCTCGATGGTGAAACATGCATCGAAGTTCGTAGCCCATTCACCCTCACGCGAGGTGTTAGACTCCATCAAGAACGGTACCGCACCGACTCTCGTGAAGTTCGTTGGCAAGATTGCCCAGCGATTTGAGTTGTCGGTATCCGAAAAGCTGATAGCGCAGTCGGTGCCGATTGTGGGAGCCGTTGGGGGAGCGACGATCAACCTATTGTTTTCCGAACACTTCAATGCCGTCGCCCGCTATCACTTCGGATTGCGATGCCTCGAGCGACGCTGGGGTGAAGAAACGGTCCGAGCCATCTACCAAGAGGCATCCGCGGTCCACCGAGCCCGCGCAACCAGGCCGACGATACCAATGCCCGACTATGGATATCGTGGAGTCGCGAGCATCACGGATCAGACGACCAAACCGCGTTGAGACATCGCGTGGGGCCAGGAACCACGTGGGGCAGAAGAACAGGGCGACGGGAAAACACCTCACTCAAGTCTGTCCTCTGAGGCGTCGCGGACCTACAGGAGTGCATTCGTTACGTCGGTGCGTTCCCAGGGCAGGTCGAGGTCAACGCGGCCCACATGACCGAATGCGGCGAGTCTTGGGTAAAACCCGACTTCGTCGTGACTTGGGAGATCACGCAGACGAAATCGTCGAATGATTTCCGCCAGGCGAAAGTCGATCGATCGGTTCAACCGATCGGCAA
>JARFQX010000169.1 GCA_029287555.1 Rubripirellula sp.
GTATAAGAGACAGGTACTCGAGGGCGCCGACCGGCTGTTGCGAGATATCGGGCTCGGATTCCGAACGCGCGGTTTGGGACAGCATCGGCACGCTCCCAAGAATTGGCGCTGGCATTCCAATCACAGCGGGCGCCTGTGGAAGAGTTCCCGCCGGCGGCATGAGTCGCTGGCGCGGTGGGAACATCATCGCAAGAACGACTCCTGAAATCAGACCGATCAACGCGCCGGTCAATGCCCTGCTCATCACAGGCCTCTCGACCATCAACCCCTCACTGGGACTGTCGAGGACGGAAACGACCAAGCCTCGGTCCTCCGAGAGCAACTCCGCATCGTCCAGACGCGCAAGGATCTTCTCGTACAGTTCTTGCTGGCGGGCGATGTCACTTTCAAAGCGTTTGGACTCGCGAATCGCTTCGATCTCTGCTTTTGCAAATGCTGCTTGCTCCTCGTAGGAGGCGTTAACAGCCTGCAGTTGCTGTTCGATCGAGGCGAGTTGCGTCTTGAGCCCCGTGATAGCCAAGTCGACTCGTTTTCGGATTTCGGCTTCCGGGTCCAGGTCCACTTCCGGTTTTCCGCCGATCGACATGATCTTCTTGACCATGACCTCTTTCTCTTGCTCCTCAGACTCCATGCGGGCGATCTGTTTCTCGACGACATCAATTTGCTTCAGGATGACACGAAGCTTGGGATGGTTCTTTCCAAATTTCTGAAGCAGATCGTCGCGTTCTAACTGCAGCGGAAGCAATTGCGTCTCTCGCATTCGAACCGAACTCCGATCCCGAAGTTCATTTTGAAGTCTCTCAAGCTGTCGAGAGATGTTCTGATCGATCACATCCGATGCTGTTTCTTTTTCGGACTTGAGCGACAGCATGACCGTCCTGGGGTCGCTATCGTTTCGGCTCAATTCCGCGGACCTGATGCGGCTTTCGATCTCGGATTTTTGAACCATGAGATCCTCGCGCTGAGAAAGAAATCGATCCGCGATCTTGCGATGGATGCTCTTGGGCTCACCATCGACGAAGATCAGGTCGGACTTCTTTAAAAAGTCATCGTGCTGCTTTTCAAGGTCCTGTAGCCGCTTGAACGCCTGGTCACGCGCTCCAAGAATCTGCGTTAGTGCCTCCGCGTCTCCCTGTTCAAATTCCTCCTGCGAGTGCTGCACGTAGCCGTCGACGATGGACTGTACGACCATTTGTGGAGTGTTGGGATCCGATGCTTCGTACTCAATGCGAATCACGTTTGAATTCACCTGGTCACTTGCTGTCTCCACAACCAGAGCGGGTGAACTACTGAGGCTTGCCGAAATCTCCTGGGCAGAAAGTCCCCTGAAAGCAGGGATGTTTGCCGATTCCAGGTGTCCAGCGGCGCGCTGCAGCGTTCTATCGCCTCTCACGACGAAGGTTTCGTCGCTCAGCGTTGGGGCCGTTGCTGAATCTCCTGAATTTGGCGCTGCCTCCACTCCCTTCTGTTCGATCTGGATCAAAGCCGCAGAGCGGTAAGTTGGTGGAGGGAGCATGATCCACGCATACGACCCTGCAAATCCAATCGTTCCACCTAGCACCGCCATCCACACGCATCGCGTGAGCCATCGGAGCCAGTAGTGGTCGGTATTCGGCTGCGGGGCACCGGAACTCACGTGTCCAGGCAGGTTTCCCGGCAAATGGTCGTGCGGAAGGTCTGTAGCTGGAACGTGTGATTCAAGACGCATCGAGTTTGTCATCCAACTGGCCGGCAACTGGTATATCGCTTGGAACTCACTGGTGTGGCTTAGGATCGCCTCTCCATTGTACGCTGCGGCGGTAACGAGTGAAAATTTGGAGCATCCAGAGCCGCTGGCTGTGATTTCAACATCGGCAATTCCGCTTGGTGGTTCGCCCACCGCTGTCAATAAGAACCTGCAGGCAAGCGATCCATTTGTTTATCGAGCGCAGAATCGCGATTTGGTCCGCTGTGACTAGAATCGGGACCTCCCCTGATTAGCAATGCGCACCGACTCCCCAATCCAATCAGCCAGGAACATGGCAGGCACGCCCAAACTGCAGCAAGCGCCCGACGTCATTTCCGTCGATGGTTGGAGAAAGTTGGCTCGGGTCGCGCTGGCTCTCTATGTGATTGCGCTGGCCTGTATTGCCGGCTGGTGTTATCAGCACCCGGAGAGTTGGAGTTTTTGGGCGAATCAGGGCGAGGATTCGACCTGGATTGTGGCGGCGGTGTCGCGGATCGGTGCTGCTGCGATTCGGGACCTGGTCCTGTTCCTGGTACTCGGCTTTCTTTGCGGCTCGGCTTGCGCCTCCTCGACACGCGGGGTCTCAATCGCGCGTGTGCTCGCGAGTGTGATTGCCGGGTTCGCGCTCGCCGTGGCAATCGCTGTTGGGGCCACCAGCTTGATGCGCGGTATGCCAATGGAAATGCCAACGCCAATGGCGCTAGCGTTGATTTTATTGGCATCGTTCTGGGGAAGTTGGCTGGGCGCCACCTGGATGAACAGCTCCAGCTCCCCGGGCTGGGCGTTCAAGCAGGCAGTTCTGGCGGTCGTGTTGTTGTTTGGCGGCCTGGCAACGCTGACTTCGTTGGCGATCTCAACGGAGCCGGGCGACATTGCTTCTGAAACCGTCTCTACCGAAGACCGTCGGCGCCTCGTCGCGATGTTTCGCCAGCATGATCCTCGCAAATTGGAAGGCGAGGAAATCAGCGAATTGACGATTACCGAAAGAGACCTGAACCAACTGGCCGGTTGGGGGTTTTCACTGTTACCCAGCGAGCATCATGCCCGCGTTCAGCTCGCCGATCAACAGGTCACCATGGAGGCGACGTTGGAAGCTCCGTCGATTCCGCTGTTGAAGGGCCACCTGAACGTCGTCACCTCTGGAGCTGTTCACGCCAGGAAGGGTGAATTGGTCTATTCGCCCCTGCGATTCAAAGTCGGACGAGTGAGTATTCCGCAGTGGCTATTTCGAGTCTCGGGACCGATTGTTCTTAACGAACAGTGGCAACATGGACCGCCAGGGCCATTTCTTCGTTCGCTGCAATCGATTGATGTCGGGGACCAGGTTGCCACGATCGCTTACCGCAAGCTTGATGTGGATAGAACCTTCATGCGCGACACGCTCGTCGAGATGGGCGTGCTGGAGGATCTCGAAGAGTCGTGCAACGAACAGGTCAGTCAGCTGATCGTATTAGCGGAAGAGTCGCCTCGACTCGGATTCACCGAATGCGTGCAAACCGCTTTCGCGACGGCCCACCGGAGGTCCAAAGACGGTGGGGCCGCACGTGAGAATCGCGCTGCGATACTCGCGCTGGCTTACTTGCTGGGGCACCAAAGGGTCCGCGCCTTGGTTGGCGAACTTGAGACACCGTCGCCGCGAGCCCGACGACGATTCAATCAGGTAAAGCTGCGAAACCGGCGTGATTGGACTCAGCACTTCACGATTTCCGCAGCAGTGCAGGTGTTGGGCAACACGATCGCCAGCCTCGATGTGGGGATCCTCAAGGAGGAGCTTGACGCCGACGGAGGCAGCGGTTTCTCCTTCGGTGACTTGATGGCCGATCGAGCCGGGACGGAGTTCGCCGTACAGGTGACCAAGTCGGAAGACCGAGCAAAAGCGATGCAGATCCGGATCTCCTCCGGCTTTCAGGAAGAGGATTTCGTTCCGCCTGGATCCGACTTGCCCGAAGGGCTATCGGCTCGTGAGTTTGACGACAAGTTCGGCGGTGTTGGCGGTCCCGGATACACAAAGCTGTTAAATGAGATCGACCAACGAATCGCAGCGTTGCCCGGGTATTCTGGCTAGCGGCGAATCGGCGGCGGAAAAAAAGGTCAATCGGACAAGTATTCGTTTCCGAAGCGTGTTTCACGCGCCGTTGCTCGCCCGGCGTGCCTCGAGGTTTTCGATTGGGACGGTGGATCTTGCCACGATCTCTTCAATTCTCTAGTTAACACCTGTGATCTCCAGTGAACACCTGGAGGAGCTTCTTACAGGGATCCCCAATCATGAATGAACAGCAACGATTGCAGAGCCGCGATGGTCAAGAGCGTGCAGCTGCGGCGGAGGCGCTCAGCCAGATGGGGCCGGACGCTGCATTTGCCGCGATCGAACTGGTGAAGGCTTGCGCCGACGACGAGGCCGTATCACAGTGGGCGGTTTCGGCACTGGAAGAGCTCGGGCCTCCACCGGTCGACTCGCTCGGGGAACTTACGACGTTGGCAGCCGCGGATCATGCAGTCGTAGCTTACTGGGCGATCACGTTGTTGGGACGTAGTGGGGAGGCAGCCCATTCAAGCCAACAACAGCTTGCATCGATTCTTTGTTCGTCCTCGGAAATGAGTGTGCGACAGCGTGCCGCTTGGGCATTGGGAGAGATTAACGCGGCGTCGGATGTTGCGATCGGCGCGCTCGAAGAAGCGGCCAAGTCGCCCGATGCCAGGCTGGCGCGACTTGCAAACGCGTCACTTGAAAAGAGCCGGGCATAGTTTCTTTGCCAATCAATCTGGATGCGATCACGGGCATGGAGGCCTGTCTTGGCAAGCAAGAAATCTCGTTCCGCGCCGAAGAAGTCGCGACTTTCCTACCTGGCCTGGTTCGTGTTTACCGCGATTTCCGGTGGCGGAGTCACCGGCTACGTTAAACCCGATACTCCGGTCATCGGCGACCTGGTTACCAAGGTCAAGTCGCGTTTTGAGTCTGGTGACGGCACGAAGCTGGCCGTGTTGGCTCAGTCCGAAGGCGTCCCAGGCGTCCTTGCCAACGCTCTGCCCGGGGCTCTGAATCAAGGTCAAACGCCGTACCAAGGTCAAGCACCGTATCAGGGTCAAGCGCCGTATCAGGGTCAATCGCCGTATCAGGGCCAAGCGTCCTACCAAGGCCAAGCCAACGCGCAACCCGTTGCTTCCACCCGGTCGCCGACCAACAGTCTCTTGATCGCTAGCTTCAACATTCAGGTGTTGGGCAAGAGCAAGATGTCCAAACCTGGCATGCCACAGACCCTGGCACACATCATTCGACATTTTGATCTGGTAGCGATCCAGGAGGTGCGTGCGAAGGGGGACGATATCCTGCCGAATCTGGTCGCAGCCGTAAACGCGGACGGAAGTCGATACAGTTTTGTCATCGGCCCACGTTTAGGACGCACCAACAGTACGGAGCAATATGCGTTCGTCTTCAACACGAGCACGGTTGAGCACGATCCCTCCTCTGTCGGTACGATCAACGACCCGTCCGACCTGATGCATCGTGAACCGCTGGTCACACGGTTTCGAGCCCGAACCCAGTCACCGGCTCAAGCGTTCACGTTTTGGATGGTCAACACGCATACCGATCCCGATGAAGTCCCGCAGGAGGTGGATGCCTTGGCCGACGTCTTTCACGCGATGCGATCGGCTCATCCGGACGAGGATGACGTGATCTTGCTGGGAGACCTCAACGCGAGCGAAACACAGCTGGGACGCCTCGGGCAGTACCCGGGCGTTCGTTGGGTCGTCAGTGGCGTGATGACCAACACTCGGCGCACCAAAGCGTACGACAACATCATCATTCAAGGTCAGTCAACGGCTGAGTACACCGGTCGCTGGGGTGTGATTGACCTGGAGAGCATGCTTGGGATTTCTCGCGACGTTGCCTTGACGATTTCGGACCACCTTCCCGTGTGGGCGGAATTTCAATTGTGGGAAGCACCCAAGCAGCCGAGTTTTGTCGAGCGATTTCCCGGCAATCGTCGCTAAACGAGATGAACCGTGGCAATCGATTCGATGGTCGAGCACCGTCGCAAGCGACTGAGCATGAGCACGAGGAATAATGCCGTTACCGGTGCTCCGGATTTCTTGTTGCGGGCGCGGCGTGGGTAACCCAAGAGTGGATCGACCGGTTGCGATTCAAGTCTGGGGAAAGATAAAATTGCGCATCATCAGTTGTGATTCGCGGAAGCGCCAGGCTTGAAGAATCTCGTTACTCAAGCGGTTTGAGATGGTAAGACGGTTTGAAGACAAGCGAGTTTTTGTCACGGCTGCATCGGTCGGCATCGGCTTTGAAATCTGTCGGCAGTTTGTCGATGAAGGAGCCGTTGTCGGATTGAACGCCCGGCGTCGGGAAACGACGCAGGAGGCCGTGGAAAGGCTAGGATCGGAGTACCCGCATTCAAAGATCACGGCTTTTCCTTGCGATATCGCCGATGTTCAAAACATACAGGCAAGCATCCGGCGTTTTGCCGAGGAAAACCAAGGGATCGACGTCTTTGTGGCCAATGCCGGGATTACGATCTTTGCCCCCTTCCTGGATGTGCAACCGGATGAGTTTGACCATCTGATGCATGTCAACATGCGTGGGACCTACTTCTCGGTACAGGAAGCGGCCAGGCAAATGATTCAGCGCGGGATCAGGGGGAAGATCGTCTTGATGTCGTCTGTCTGTGGAATCCAGTCACATGCCAACACGAGTTCGTACGGGATGACCAAAGCAGGCATCCGGCATCTGGCCATTTCGCTCGCCGATGAACTCGGGCCTCATGGCATCACCGTGAACGTTGTTTCTCCCGGAGCGACGTTGAATGAGCGAACCTCCGAGGACGCTCAATACGCGAACGGTTGGGCTAGCGTTTCGCCAACGGGCCGAGTCGGTCGAGTTGAGGATGTCGCCTACGCGACGCTGTTCCTGTCAGACGACCGCGCGTCACACATTACGGGTGAGGTGCTGGTCGTCGACGGAGGTTGGTCCACCACCAGTCCCTTGCCAGCCTACTTGGAGAAAGAGCTGAAAGGCAAATGATGCCGGTTGTAAGGGCGAAATTGGATTGGCGTTGGTTTGGCCAGTGGCGTGAGCATGGACGCACGTGCCGGGGTTGGATCTACCTTGCCATCGGCATGTTGACTCCGCGATTCGCAGCCTATACGCTCGCCGCTATTGCATTCTGGCATTAACAGTGATCGAAGAAACCGAGCAATTCCATGAGTCAGCGACCTCTTAACGTTGGTTTGATCGGCGGCGGTGGTGGTGCATTTATCGTCCAGCCGCATCAACGGGCAATTCATTTTGATGGGACACGGCGGGTCACCGCGGCAGCA
>JARFQX010000213.1 GCA_029287555.1 Rubripirellula sp.
CAGCAGTGCAACAGCACCACACCGAAGGCCGCCATCGCGCGCATCGCATGGAAGCCCGCAACCTTGGAGGCGCGGGTCTCCGGAGCGACGGCGTGGAGGACCGCGTCGTTTGCCTGGACGAAGGGAGCATTCATGACGCCCGCTAACTACCAAAACACCTAGCCGCGGCGGAAGGGCAGTGAGGCAGTGGGGAGTCGCGAGTCGCGAGGGGCGAGGGGCGAGGGGCGAGGGGCGAGCGTGGCAGCAGAAGTAGGCCGAATCAAGCGAAGCGCCGATCCGGCATTGAACCGCAGTTCGACGCCGAGCAAGATCCGTTGCCGGATCGGCGTCGCACCGCTCGTTGATTCGGCCGACACGCCAGAATGCCAGGATCTTCCGCTTCGGAATTACCGGCCCGCTCAAGTAGGTGAGTAACTGGGTAAGGCCGTGGCAGGCTTACGTGCGATTCAGGTGGTGGATCAGGGGTGCCGCCAAGCCGGGCCATTGGGACAGCGTTGCGGCAATTGCCCGTCGGCCCAGGGGGGACCTGAGCAGACTCGTCACCGCCCGACACGCCAGTCGCCGTTTGCGCAGCAGCGCGGGCAGTTGTTGGCTCCATCGCTCCCCGAGCCCAGAGAGATCGTTGCTCGAGTCCGCAATCAAGTCGGCCGCCGCGATCCCGCTGAGGATGCCCCACGTCATGCCCTCGCCCGTGAAGGGCTCGACATAGCCGGCGGCGTCGCCGATTGCGATCAAGCGGCCGACGCCCGGTCGACGAAGACGGCGAAGCGGAGGCGTTGTCATCACCGGCGTGGGATCGTGGTATTGCCAATGCTGAAGTCGGCTGTGCATGAGAATCCGATCAATGCGATCCTTGGCCGAACCGAATCCTCCGGGGCCCCCGGCGGAAGTCGCGTCGCGCATTTCATGGATCTGCTGTTCGCGCGACCGCCGAGATGAAAGGGCGGCGGCGATGTCAACGCGGTTATCCTCCAGTCGAACGAGCCCCACATAGCCATCATCGTCGCACGCCATGTAGATGGTTCCGGTGTCGAGCGAATCCGAGCGAGCGAAGAAGGCGGCACCGAACGGGCCGTTGGGTTTTTCAACCCAGGGGAGTAAACGCTGAGAGCCCGACGCATTGAGCCCCGAAGCGACGACCACCGCCGCATAGCGTTCCATCCAACTGGTGCCTTCGGAGGCCGACAGCGATGTGGTAACGCTGTCGGGTAGAAGTTGGTCGACACGCGCCGAAACGGGACTGAAGATTTCCGCGCCCGCGTCAGCCGCGCGGCGAAGCATTTCCGTATCGAGCGACTCACGTGAGATGGCTATGCCGTCGGGCAGGGATAGTTCAACCCGGGTCCCACCGATCGACCCACTCCACTTCGAAGTCTTCAAGCCGTGCGTTTCCACCCAGCTTCGCAGCGACAACTGCTCGAGCAGGTCGAGCCCGACACCACCGATGCAGCAACCGCAGACTTTGGCGCGGGGAAAGCTCAGTTTCTCGGCAACATGAACATCGATTCCGCGGCTCCGCAGTCGCAGCGCGCAGGAGCTCCCCGCCACGCCGCCCCCAATCACCAGCACACGATGTTCCATCAATCAGATTCCCGATCGAGAGTATCTTCAGTTCGTTGCGAATTGAATCTCAAGTCGTTGATTCGGGCCGCATTGCTTCACAATCCGGCACGACCAGTCCGCTCGGATCATTAAGCAAAGGCGGGAACCGCTTCGGGTACCACCGCTTCGTCCAGACAGGCGATGAACCGGCAGGGGAACGCACTGGCAACACGCACGGGTCTGGCCAACGCTTCTTCGGCCAATCGTTTGAATTCCTGTCGCGTGAAGGAAGCCCGAACGCTGGCGGCCGCGTCGTGATGCACCACCGGCGAACGCGTCAACAAGCGGGCGGCGGTCGTGACCAAGGCGAGGTTCGCTCGAGATCGCTCCAAGTCGCAAAGCAGCAACGCGCCTTCGCTCGCGGCCTGCATCGACTGCAGCAAGCAAAACACCTGGTGGTCGTCCAAATGATGAAAGAACAGCGAACAGCTGACCACGTCGAAACCGTTTGGCAGCGGTGAATGCAGGCAATCGTGGTGCAGCGACAACAACTCCACACCCGCGCGCCGCGCACGAAGCTGCTGCTCTTCCAGAGCAACCGCACGCGTGTCGGTAAGGGTCACCTGAAGTTCCCAACCTTCGCGACGGGCGCGTCGAATCCAGCTGATTGGGATGTCGCCGGAACCGCTGGCCACATCGAGCAGGTTCAATCGCCGCTTTGGGGTCAACGACGCCAAACGGCGAAGATGCTGATAGGTGATCCGATCAATCCCGCTGAATTGATTCAGCCTCGCCAGTCCGGCCAAGGCGGCTAAATGATCGGCGCGTGGAAGCTCTGGGTCATCCATCCACTCCGGTTGAATCTCGCGCTGATCCATGATGTCCGCCCGCTGTCGAGATCCGAACCACGACAGGACTCCAACTCCTAAAAAGTCTTTAACTTCCCGAACTCGGCTGCGTCTGGACGGCGGCGGACCTAGGGGACCAGTACAGCCAGGCGAGTCCGATCAACGAACATGCCAGCACGACGAGACTAACCCATTGGGAAATCGATAAGCTGGTACCGAATTGCCCCGCCTCATCGACGCGAATCAGCTCTAGAACGAAGCGAATGATCGCATAGCCGGCGAAGCCGAGCATCATCACCGTGCCATCACGCATCCGCCGCGTCGGCAAGCTGCACAAACCTAAACATAGCAACAGCCCGCTGACGCTGCTAATCAGTTGCGTCGGATAGACCGGCAGCGCCCGGGTGGGGAGCTCATCAGGTCCCCATCGATATCGTTTTCCGTCGATCGTTGCAATGACGCCGGTCACGGCATCTTCCTTCGGAATCGATCGCGGAGCGGTCTCCAGTGAGGTCCGATCATCGGCCAACGCGTCGAGTCGTGCACCAACTCGGATCCCCGCCCGTTCGGCCAGCGATCCCTCCCGAACCGATTCGATCACCCGTGTCGAAGCGTCGTAGCGAAATCCAAGTAATTCGCCACTTCGAATCTGGTCGTCATAGACGGGACTGGTTGCCGGAAAGTGCAAGGCGAATCGGCTATCCTCGCAACGGCCGCCGTAGCAACAGCCATTCATCAAGCAGCCGATGCGACCAAACGCCAGGCCGATGAACAAGCAGGGAACGATCACGTCGCCGAAGCGGAGCCAGCTTAAACCGTGCCGCAGGATGTAAAACGTCACGGCGATGAATCCGCCGATGAACGATCCGTAAACCACCAGCCCGCCTTCGGTGAATTTCAGCATGTTGCCGATGGTTTCCGCGATCGAGTCACCGATGAATTGATCTCGGTACTGAATCACGAAGAAGATTCTCGCCCCCAGAATGCCCCCGATGAAGGCCCACGGCGCCATGGAGTAGATGATGTCGGGATCGATTCCCCGCTGTTTGGCCCGGTACGCCGCCAGTCCCACCGCTGAGGCCACGCCCAGCAACAGCATCACGCCATAACCCCGAATGGCCATGCCGATCGGCTCGCCATCGACGTTCGTCACTTCGACGCGCGGCAGCACCCACCAGATCGCGAACAGGAACGCCCCCCACATCAAGCCCTCATGGCGAATCAGCTCGCGGACCGATTTCCCACGCTGTCGCACGACCAGCAAGCGGATTGCCAGCAACACCAGCACTGCCATGAGCAGCCAGCCGAGCCCGAAGACCGGAATCCCAAGTATCTCGTGAGGAATGATCAACAGGGTCCGCCGCATCGATGCTCCACTGGCTGGGCTGAAGAGTTGGTCGCTGAACAACCGGCAATCGGAACGGGCAATCGGAACGCGAAGCTTGCATTCCCGATTCTCGAGGACCGGCTTTGGAGGTCGGAAGCCGTCCGCATTGATCTGGACGGCAACTTTTCCACTTTTCTACGCTCTGGCGAGGTAAAAAGTCCAGGTCGCTCCGTTTGCGGTGACGCCAACTCGGTTGGCGCCCGTTCTCGGGATGCGGGCCGCCCTCGACTTCCTCTTTGAGTTGGATATGACAGACCATACCCAGTTGGGCCATCGCCGACCACGGCATCGGTCGGCGACCATTTGTCGATTCGCCGCGACAGCCTGTTTCATTCTGTCCTGCGCCGCGTCACCGCTCTCGGCAGCTGATTTCCGCGTGACGACACGGATCTTCGAAGGCTCCAAATTGGATGCCGCCGCTGAGCATGTCATCCTGTTCAACGAAGGCTTGGTCTACGACTTTCCCCAGATCGACACACGTTACGTCACGGTTTACGACGCGGCCCAGAATCGAGTCACGCTGCTTGATCGTCAGACGCAAGTCCAAACCACGTTGAGCGTTGATAGTCTGATTCAAGTCACCGCCCAGGCGCGGTCGGCGGCGCGGACGCCCGAGCAGCGCGAGCATCTCGGGTTGCAGGCCAAAGTCGAACGAAGTTCGCGCGTCAATGGTTACACGGTTCGATTCGGCAACCTGGAGTACCACGTCACCACGCAACGCCCCGGCGATCCGTCCGTTGCAGCTGACTTCGCCCGATTCGCCGATCTTGCCTCGCGGCTGAATATCGTTCGACGGTTGGGGCCGCCACCGTTTGGCAGGATGACACTGAACCAGCACATTGCTTCGATGGCTGAGCTTCCTCTCGAAACCACTTTGACGTTGCATCGCGGTGACGAGGCTCAAGAGTTTCGATCCACGCATTTGCTCCAGGAAATCGATTCCATCTCCGATCAGGATCGAAAGCTAATCGAGGAAGCTCGCGGCATGATGGCCGTGTACCGCCAAGTCGACATGAAGAGTTTTCCTTAGCAGGTTGGCTGCCGCGGCAACCGATGACGCCGGTTCGCAGAGCAACGTTGGTCGAAAGGGTCACGAGGCTGCTACGGCTTCTTCTCTTGCTTTTTCGCTTGCGCTGCACGTCGCTTGAGGATGCCTTGTAGCTTGGCTGCTTCGGCGGCCAACACGTCTTCCGGGATTTGCGCGGGCGTCACCGGCGTCATTTCGATCGGATCTTCGGGGCCCAAACGTCGAATGCGTAGATTGCGGTACCAAACGGGATCGCCGTGATCTTGAAGATTGAGATTCGCCCCACGCGCTTCCAAGTCTCCGCCACGTTTCTTCAACATGTCCACGTTGGGCGCCCATTTGGGATCGGAGTAGTCCAAATGCACCACCTTGATCCCGTTGAGCCAGTGCTGGATCACCGTTCCCTTGCAGACGATGCGTCCGGTGTTCCACTGGCCGACCGGCTTGGTCGCATCCTCCGAGGGCTGCACGCAGAAATAGAGTGATGCGGCGCTCGTGCGTGGGTTCTTGCCATCGCGGTGCCGTTCGTTGTCAAGGATCTGGTATTCGTACTGGGTTGGCCGATAGTAGACGCCGCTGTTGCTGCCGGGCGCGACCTTCCATTCAAACCGCAGCTCAAAGTCGTCCGGTACCTTGGCCTTTGTGTAGACCAGGCTTCCACCGGAACCCGTGCGCGTGATAACGCCATCGGCGACGGTCCAATTGCCCGCGTGGCTCCAACCGTTCAAGTCGTGGCCGTTGAACAGAGAGACAAAACCGGCTGACTTTTCATCGGGGTTAAGCGAGTTGGGGGAATCGGCTTGAAGCGGAGCGGTCAAGAGCGAGCCCTTGATCAACAGGGCAGAGCCGATCAGCAGCATCAGACGCATGGGTCAAGTTCCTTCTGGGGTGGGTTGGTTTCCCGTCGGTTTCGATTTCTGAGTCCTGGCTCGCGCATTTTGGAGTGGCGCTATCTTCGTAACCCGACGCGTGAGCGAGGAAAATCTGATCTTGACTCATGCCTCGCTGACGCGTCGGGTTACGATTTTCCAATAGCTCAGCCGAAAGCGCAACTTCAAAACGCGTGAGCGAGGACGCCCGTACTAGCGATTCGCGGCGGTTCGTTCCTCGCTCACGGGTCGGGTTACGGTTTTCCAATGGCTCGGCCAAAACCGCGACTTCAAAATCCGCGCGGTGGGCAGCTCGAAAGCCAGAGCATCGAAGTCGATTCGGTCTCGTCGCCAGGGCGATTTTCGCTATTCTACCCCAGCTCAGGGCAATCGGAGTCGGGTGGGCCAAACACGGCTAAATCTACTACGATGCCCTTTTCGTTGCCGACCGCTTGGCTCACGTACTCGAGCTTGCTCGCCCATGAAAATCAAGTGCCCCGCCTGTTCCCAGGTCCTCACCATTCCCGATTCGGCGGCAGGCAAGGTCGTCAAATGCCCCTGTGGGAAACAACTCCGTGCCCCCGCCGCCGGGCCGGGGAACCCCGCTTCGACACCCGCATCGACCTCCGCTTCCAGGCCAGCAGCCGGAGCGGCCGGCGGAGGCGGCCCGAGACGGGCAACCAATCCAGCGGCGACTGCCCGCGATTTTGATCCGGAGATGTTCGACGAGTTGACCGACCAGGACCTCAAGCCGGTCAAAGGTGTGACCAATCCCTATGCGTCGGTCTCGGCCGCGCCGCACGGTGCGGCCGTCGGTGATCGAGAGCTCGCCGGCGTGGGCAGCCGAATTGCCGGTGCGATTGTCGACGCCCTGTTCACCTACCTGTTTGTCGGGATCGGAGTGGGGATCGCCATTTACGTGTTGCTGCAAGCCGGTGAGCAGGCGAGTTCGGGTGTAACCGCAGCTGCCTACTCTGCAATTGGCGTGGCTTCCTTGATTCCGGTGGTCATCAATTGCGTGCTGATTGCCAAGTCGGGGCAATCCGTTGGCAAGAAAGTCGCCGGAACGAGAATGATCGACCAGGAGTCGCGAACGCCGGTGGGTTTCGTCCAAGGCTATCTCGTGCGCACCATGGTGTTTGGAGCCCTTTGTCAGATTCCCTTGATCGGCTTTGTCATTGCCATCGTCGACATTGTCTTCTTGTTCACCGACCAGAATCATCAAACGCTTCACGATAAGTTGGCGAAGACGCTTGTCGTCCAGGCGTGACGCTTCCAACCGGGCCCGAGGATTAGCATGGCGCGCAACGAACAACTGATTCGTCAGCACAAGTTACTGCAGCTGCTTGAGTTTTCGAGATTCGGTCGCACGCTAGAAGAGTTGCGCGGCGATTTGGTGGCCGATCTGGGGCTGAGCAATCTCCATGAACGGACGGTGCGTCGAGACATCGAAGCGTTGCAAGCCGCCGGATTTGACATTCAAACCGAGACGGTGCAGCGGGGTAAGGTTTACAAGCTGGGTCCCAATAGCACCGCTGTGCACGAGATCGGCATTTCGGCGACGGAGCTGATTGCATTGGCTATCGGTCGTGAACTGCTTTATCCGCTCTTGGGAACGCAATACTGGCAGGGGATCGAGACGTTTTGGAACAAGGTGCAGGAATCGGTTCCGAACGGCGTCTTTGACCACTACGCTCGATACCGAAAAGCGATTCACGTTTTCGGTTCACCCAGCAAGAACTACGAGGAGCACGCCGGCATTCTCAAAACGATCAACCGCGCCATTCTCGAGCATCGCGTCGTCGAAATCGAATACGAGCCGGTCGGCAAACCCTGTGCTACTCGAAGAATTGAACCGTACGGACTGGCGGTCTATCAAAGCAGCATTTACGTGGTTGCGGCCGCGGCCGAAGTAACGGATGCCTCGGAGAGGCTGCGGCATTGGAAGCTTGATCGGTTTCGGCACGCCAAAGCCCTTGATGAGTATTTCAAGCCGGATCCAAATGTTGATTTGTCGAAGCATCTCGGCAAGAGCATCGGCATCTTTTCCGGGGATGACCCGACCGTGGTCAAGATCCGCGTCGGCCAACACGCGGCAGCTTGGGTGCGGGAAGATCCCTGGCATCCCGAGCAGAAGATCGAATCGCAGGAAGATGGCACCGCGATTCTCTCGGTGCCAACCTCACATCCACGTGAACTGTTGCCCAAGGTCTTGTCATTGGGTGCCGATGCGGAAGTGCTCGAGCCCCCTTCTTTTCGCGAAGCGACGGCCGAGGCCGTCCAAAAAATGTCGGCCAGTTACAATGCGGC
>JARFQX010000258.1 GCA_029287555.1 Rubripirellula sp.
GGCGGCGATGACCTGGATGACTCGTACGAAGCACACGCCGAGGCGGACGCCCAATACGAGTACGAGTATGAAGACGACGACGAAGGCGAATACGAGGACTACGAAGAAGAAGACGCGGCGTGATCCGCCCGTTAAGCCCGCCTCCCCGACGCCCGCCTCCCCGACGCCCGCATCCCCGAATCGGTACCCGAGATAAGACGACTCCCGAGGGCGTTCCCCCGTGATCGACCGCCCGGGTCCCGCCGTTGCCCGAGCTTGTTTCGGCTGATATACCCACACCCCGTGGACTTCTACCTTCTCCAGGCCCCCATCGCACGGTGCCGACCGAGTCATCATGCCAGAGTCGCAGCCTGCCCCGCCAACGTTACCATCGGCGTCTTCCCTGCGCCCCGGTTCGGTCGCTGCGATCCTTCCCGCGGCCGGAAGCGGGAAACGTTTCGGGGCTGAGCGAAACAAGTTGTTCACCTTGTTGGCGGGCCGGCCGCTGTGGTCGCATGCGGCCGCGAGGTTGGCGGCACGCCCCGAGGTGGGTCCGGTTGTGTTGGCGATCTCCGAAGACGATCGGGAAGTGTTTGAAGGCCGTGATGCTGCACTGGTGAAGCAGTATCGCGTGCAATTGGTCACCGGCGGGGCCGAGCGTACCGACAGCGTGCGCGCGGCACTGGACTCGCTCGCCGGCGATGATTCGCTCCAATGGGTCGCCATTCATGATGCGGCCCGACCGCTTGTCGATGACGATGATCTGAGGGCGGTCTTCCAAGCCGCGTCGGTCAGCGACGCTGCGATCTTGGCCACGCCGATGGCCGGCACGGTCAAACGCGACCTCGGCGATCAGCAGCGCAGCGAAACGGTGGATCGACGCGACCTTTGGATTGCCCTAACTCCCCAGGTTTTTCGCCTCGGGTTGTTGAATCAGGCCTACCAGAAGCACAATGGTCGCCCCGCCACCGACGATGCCCAGTTAGTCGAGCGGCTTGGGCACCCCGTGGTACTCGTCCGCGGTTCGGCCGACAACCTGAAGATCACCTTCCCCGAAGACCTGCTGGTCGCCGAAGCGATTCTGGCCAGACAAACGAAACATGTCGCAACACAAACTTCTTGATGAACTCACTTGGCGCGGTCTCATTCACCAGTGCACCGACCAGGCGGGGCTGGCCAAGTTGCTCGATTCCGGCCAGCAAACGGTCTACATCGGCTTTGACCCGACCGCCTCAAGTTTGCACGTCGGCAGCATGATGCAGTTGATGATGCTGCGCCGCTTTCAACGAGCGGGTCATCGCCCGATCGCGTTGGTCGGAGGGGCTACGGGTATGATTGGCGATCCCAGCGGCAAGAGCGAGGAACGCAACCTGTTATCCGCCGAGCAATTGCAGGAAAACGTTCAAGGCGTGGCCAACCAGATGCGTTGTTTTCTAGAGTTTGAAGGCTCGTCGGGCGCGATCTTGCTGAACAATTTCGAGTGGATGCAGCACTACAGTTACCTCGAGTTTCTACGCGACGTTGGCAAGAGCTTTCCCGTCGGCGTGATGTTGGGAAAAGAATCCGTTCGTGCCCGGCTCGAAAGCGAGGCCGGACTGAGCTACACCGAGTTCAGCTACATGCTGCTGCAAGCTTACGATTTTGTCCACCTTTGCCGCCAGCACGGTTGCCGCATCCAGGCGGGTGGCAGCGACCAGTGGGGCAACATCACCGCCGGGATCGATCTGGGCCGTCGCATGCTCGGTGAGCAACTCTTTGGGATCACCGCGCCGTTGTTGACGACCAGTGACGGCCGCAAGATGGGTAAGACGGAAAGCGGTGCGATCTGGCTCGATGCCGATCGGACGAGTCCCTATCAGTTCTATCAATATTGGCGGAACGTCGAAGATGCCGACGTGATGCGCTGCATCGCGTACCTCACCGAGATCGACCGCGAGGAATATCAAGCACTGGCCGAGGCGACCGCTAACGATCCTGGTCGACGCGCCGCCCAGAACCGATTGGCCGAGTGGATGACCGACCTGGTTCATGGTGCCGACGGCCTAAATGCAGCGGTCCGTGCTTCCAAGATTCTCTTTGGCGGTGAGATCGGCACCCAGAGTGACGCCAGCTTGGGAGAGATCTTTGCGGATGTTCCCAGCAGCGAAGTCGATCGCAAGCGGCTTGCCGACGACGGTTACTGGATCGTCGACGCCTTGCAGGCCACTGGACTCGTCAAGAGTGGTGGTGAGGCGCGCCGGGCGATCAAGGATGGCGGCGTCTATCTGAACAACGTCCGCGTCACCGACCAACAGCAACACCTGACCGAGTCCGATTTGGCAAGCGAAACGGTGATGGTCTTTCGAAAAGGGAAACGCAACTACGCGCTGCTGCGATTCCTGTAACCGAGTTCCACACCGGTCGTGCTCGTGCTCGTGCTCAGCGAAGCGGTACTCGTACTCGACTCGACTGAAACCCGGGAGGCCCTGCCATCGAGCAGGAGTACGAGTCCCGGCAAAACGCCTGAGTACGAGTACGAGAAGTAGGCCGAATCAAGGAGCGGAGCGACGCCGATCCGGCAATGGTTATTGTTCGGCGTCGGATTTTTTTCTCGCGTGGAATTGTTGTGCTGCGCCGGATCTGCGTTTCGCTTGATTCAGCCTACGTCGTTGTAACCGAGTTCCACACCGGTCGTACTCGTACGCCTACTCGACCGCACCCCGGGAAGCCCCGCCATCGAGGATGAGTACGAGTACCGGCGAAACGCCTGAGTACGAGTACGAGTACGACCAGAGTGGCATTGTCAAGCTATCGCAGCAGTGTTTGTCGGCAGACGTCCGCGACCGATTCTCGGCTGGAGAGATGAAAGGTGGGGATGCGGGCAGCGATCAGCGGTCCGGCGATCGCCGAGTAATCGTTGATGTCATGCGTGTTGATCATCACGGCCACAGCCCGACCACGGCGTGCCAGCCCGATCAAGGCGGCGATCGATTCGGAAGTGCACTGCTGCAAGATCACCAGCAATGTCGTTTCCGCGGAGAGTTGCGATTCGCACTCGACCAGCAATTCGGTCAAGGTCAAACCGTCGGTTCGTTCCAGCCGTGCCAGGGTGCGATTGATTTCGGCCAACTGAACCGGACCGCGTCCCGGGGCCACCAGCACGGGGCGCAGTCGTTCATTCTTGTCGCGCATCGAGGCCGATGCGCGAGCCTCACCGCGGATGCGATGGTCGCCCTTCCAGCCCTCTTGTCGAATCCGATCCGCCGCATCGCGTCCGTTGGTCGCCAACCCCACCGGTTCGTTGCATTCGTGCAGCGAAGCGGCGATCGATGCGGCGGCGGTGACGGCAAGATCACTCCGCGCCGGTTCATGTTTCATCGGCGTCGTGCTCTCGTGAAGATCCAGCACGAGCGTCGCTCCGACGATCGAGGACGGTTCGTACACTTTGCTGTGCAACGAACCCGTTCGCGCCGTGGCTGCCCAGTGAACGCTACGCATGGGATCGCCCGGTTGCCACTGTCGAATCCCACGCAAACGTGTGGGGTCATCCATCACATTTTCGCGCATGCGGATCTCACCGATCGGTCGCTTCGATCCGATTTCGTACGACGTCAGCGGGACCACGTCGGGAAGGACCGTGACGTATTGGGGTTCGGTGCCAACGCGATAACGGCGATACAAACCCATCACGTCACCGGTTTCCAAAATGGTCGGACCAATTTGAAAGTAGCCACGACGATTACACCGCACGCTGTATTCCATCCGTTTGCTGTCCCGACTCCAGATCAGAAAGACGCTGACCCGGTCACCATCCACCTCCAGCGCCGGCGGTTCGTGGAGAGTCGCCCACCGTGGCAACAGGTCTTCGACCAACAGCCAGAGGATCGGAACCTGGCTCCGATTGGCGATGGTGATCGTGACCGGCACGCGCGATCCGATCTTCACTTCGCAGTCGTGTCCTTCCCGCGAAGCGATTGCGGCGGCGGACCAGGTTCGGGTGAGCCACGCGTTGAGACCGATCAGCAGGGCTGCGGCAATCGCGACAATGATCCACAGCGAGGCACCAAAGACCATACCCAGGAGCAACAGGGCGCAAATGCCCGCGACGATCGCAAAGCGGGGCGGCGTGTGATCGGCTTGCGTTTGGCCGGGGGCAGGCATTCCAGGGACGCGAAGCAAGTCGCGGATCAGAGTGGTCGCGTTCGGGATGTTTGTGCGGAAAGGGGACCGAAATTCGATAGGAGGCGATTCGAAAAGTAGCGCGTCATTCGATTTCGGCGGGATCCGTTGATTCAGGCCGCTTCGATGGTTGGAACCGCGATTTCGCTGACGATCTCGTCAATGACTTTTTCTGCGGTCACCTTGCGCAGTCGGCTCTCGGGGCGAACGATCAACCGATGATTCATCACCGGTGCCATGATCTTCTTGACGTCATCGGGAAGCACAAAACCTCGGCCCCGGATCGCGGCCATCGCTTGGGAACAACGAAACAGTGCGATCGACGCGCGCGGACTTGCGCCCAAAGCCAGATCGTTATGCTTGCGGGTTTCGGAGACGATTTGCAGAAGGTATTCGCGAACGCGCGGGTCAACGTGGACCGACCGAATCACGGACTGGGCCTGGATGATCTCCTCGGCCGCGGCTACCGGCTCGAGACCTTCCACCGGATGGGTGTGCTGCAACATCTCGAGCATCCGTAGCTCTTCCTCCATCGACGGGTAACCAAGCGAGAACCGCATCATGAAGCGATCCAGTTGGGCTTCGGGAAGCGGAAACGTTCCCTCATGATCGACTGGGTTTTGGGTGGCGATCACGATGAATGGTGGACGCAGCACGTGCGTGACGCCATCGACCGTGACTCGGGATTCGGCCATCGCTTCGAGTAGCGAGGCCTGCGTCCGCGGGGTGGCCCGATTGATTTCGTCGGCCAACAGGATCTGGGTGAACACCGGTCCGGGTCGAAACTCAAATTGAGTCGTCTTCTGGTTGAAAATTGACGTTCCGGTGACGTCGGTCGGCAGCAGGTCGGGAGTGCACTGGACCCGCTTGAACGTGCAGCCAATGCTCCGCGCCAAAGCACGTGCTAACATGGTCTTGGCGACCCCCGGAACATCCTCGAGCAACAGATGGCCACCGCTGAGCCAAGTGACCAGCGAGAGGACGAGCTGTTTGCGTTTGCCGACAATCGCCTGTTCGACGTTTGCGATCACCCGTTTGGCCAGGTTGCCCACATCGGCAGGTGTCGAGATTTCCCTGCCGGCCGGACCCCCTGCGGATTGACCCGTACCTGCCTGAAGCGAAGGGGGGCGGGCCTCACGCCTGCCTTCGCGCCCAGGCTGCCCCCGGCTCTCCCCCGCGGGGGGCTGTCCCGATGGACCGGCAGTTGATCGTGACATCGAACATCCGTGGGCTATAGATTTATGGATGGCATTCGAATTGCAGCTATCATGATAGTCGATGCCCGACCTGCCTCGGTGACAGTGTCCGTGCCTGGGTAACAGGGCCGGAACTGTTAGCACGTCCATTTCGACGCCTTCGCGAAAGCGACGGCGGGATGGAAGAACAGATGTTGGAGACTCCCAACTTACTGGTAACCGACGACGATTCGGCCTTTCGCCGAGTGGTGTGCGAGGGTCTCGTACGTCGCGGGTTCGAAGTGACCGAGGCTCGCGACGGTCGGGAAGCGCTTGAGTTGCTGGAGTGTTCGCAAGTCCACATGGCGCTGTTGGATGTCCACATGCCTCGGCTATCGGGATTGGACGTCATTCGCCACCTCTACGAAAGTCCCGAGAGTCCGCCCTGCATCTTGATGAGCGCCGAGTTGAACGACGAGATTCGTCGCGAAGCTCAGCGGATGCGGGCCTTCGAGGTTCTCTCGAAACCGGTCCGCCTGCAGAAGCTGACTGAGATTGTCTGTGAGGCGTTGACGAGTGTCTACGGTTGGCAACCGAGGAAGCGATGAGCGTCGCGTTCGCGACAGGCCCGAAAGGCCGACAGATAAGTTGCCGGGTTTGTCAGAACCCGGGGCTGAATTACACGATCGAGCAAAGGCCCAGCGGTCCGACATAAGGGATGAAGCCGAGACGATCGCTTCGACCGATCCTTCTTTACTTCTCTTTTCTTTGCGACTTCCCATTTCTCGCGCCTCTGCGTGAACTCTCCCTTTTTCTCTGTCGTCTTGGCGACAAGAGCATTCGGGCTTCGCTCGTGAGTGGATCGAATGTGGCTACAATGGCGACGTCGAAAGCCCCTTCCTGAACACGCTTTGCTCGCCGAGCCGACCATGATTCGTATCGTTCTCGCGTTGCTACCCTTGTTGCTTGTTTCCGCTGGTCTTGCCCAGAGTAACGATGGCAATCGTCCCAACGTGATGATCATCATGGCCGATGACTGCACGTTCAATGATCTGCCGATGTACGGTGGTGAGAACGCGGTCACTCCCAACCTGGAACAACTTGCCGGCGAAGGAATGCTATTCAATCGGGCGTACTTGGCTGAGGCGATGTGCCAACCG
>JARFQX010000283.1 GCA_029287555.1 Rubripirellula sp.
CAAATGGCCGGGCCGTTGGCCCTAGGATCTTGTCGTGTTTTCGCATACCCAGCCCGTTGGACTGGGCTAGGCAAATGACCGGGGCGTTGCCCCTAAATCAAAAAGCGCAACTTCAAAACTCACGCGTCGGGTTACGAAAAACAGTCGCAACTCCAAAACTCCCGCGTCAGGTGACGAAAAGAACGCCACTTCAATCCAAACGCCCCGGCTGGGCAGATCAGCCAATCGAGGGTATTCGTGTTTGGCCAGCTCCGGCAAGCTTCCTCGCCGCATTTCCCGTTTCCCGTTCCTTCGGCTGCCCCGTCATGTCCATTGCCTCTTCCCTACGCGTCGCCCTGGGCGGCGACCATGCCGGATTTCGGCTCAAACAAGCAGTGGCCGCGCGTCTTGCCGGTCAGGTCGCCGAGCTTTTGGATTGTGGAACCCATTCCGAGGAGAGCTGCGACTATCCCGATTTTGCTGTGGCGGTCGCCCGCGAGTTGGTCGACGGGAGGGCAGATCGCGGGATCGTCGTTTGCGGCAGCGGTGTGGGGGTGAGTGTCGCGGCCAACAAGATTCCGGGCATCCGCGCGGCGATTTGTCACGACACCTACTCGGCGCATCAGGGCGTGGAGCACGATGACATGAATATCCTGTGCATTGGTGGACGGATCATCGGTTCCGAACTTGCCTTCGAGGTCATCGACGCCTTCCTCAATGCCGCCTATACCGGCGGCGAGCGTCACGCGAGGCGGTTGGCCAAGGTGCTGGAGATCGAGCGACTCGGTCTCGACTCGCTCCGCCACCAGGCGAATTCCAAAGATTGACCGATGCTTTTCTCGGCCGACTTCGTCGTGGCATTGTCCGGCACGCTGCTAGCAAGAACCGGCACCGCTGCTAGAACAACTTGCTCAGGGCGGGATCGAGCCTTTGTGCCTGGTGCATCAGCGCCGCGTTGAGCAATTCGATTGCCATGCGGGACTCGAGGGTGACACCGGCTCGAACGCCCACGCAGGGATCGTGGCGACCTTTCTTGAGTTCAAACTCAATTTCTTCCAAGTTTTTCCGCACCGATTGCTGCGCCTTGTTGATCGTTGAGGTCGGCTTGAAGCCAACGCGGCAAACCAAGGGCATCCCGGTGGTGACCCCGCCGAGCAATCCGCCATGCGAGTTGGAGACGTATCCGGTGGAACGAATCGGATCATTGTTTTCGCTGCCGAGCCGCTCGATCACATCGACCCCGGCGCCAATCTCGCATGACTCGGCGGCGTTCACTCCGCCAAGCGCTCCCATCAGTCGTACCTTGAGGCTTTGGTAGAGGGGCTCGCCCAGCAACGGCGGGACGTTGACGGCAACCACTTCGACCGCCGCGCCCAACGAATCGCCTGCTTTTCGCGTCGCTTTGATCATCTCGCCCGCTTCGCTGGCAAATTCCGCGTCGAGCGAATGGATCTCTGCCGATTCCAGCCGTTGCTCCAGCGATTCAACGTCGCCGCGCGACAGCGAAGTATTCTTCGAATTGCTCACCAAGTCGTTGACATGCTGCGACAAAGTCTGGCTGGCTCGCAGCGTCCCAACCTGCGAAATGGAGGAGAGAATCGCGGTGCCGTACTTTTCTTGCAAGACGATTCGGGCGATCGAACCGGCCACCACATCGGTAATCGTCGCCCGGTAGCTCGATCGACCACCGCCGCGAACATCGACGAATCCCGACGACTTGTGGAACTTGACCAAGTCGGTATGTCCCGGGCGAACCTCGCCACCGGGGCCGGAAAACTGGGTGTAATCGCCCGACTTCTTGGAGGTGGATAACACCATTGCCGCGATTGGTTCACCCGTGCTGTAGCCTTCTTCGTAGCCCTCGCTGGCAAAACAATTCCCGTCGACCTCGACCTTGACCGTCGGACCGCTATGCAGCTTTTCGTGATCCTGTTGGTAGATCCCCGAGAGCAGAACGACTTTGTCCTTTTCATTGCGCGGGGTACCGTGCCGATTGCTGCCGGGACGGCGTCGGTCGAGGTATTCTTGGATAGCCTGGCGACGCAGGTATTGGCCAGGCGGACACCCAAACACAATCGAGGTGATAGCTGGGCCGTGCGACTCGCCAGCGCCGGCAGCTGCGAACAGGGGGCCGCCAAGGATTTCCATGAACGAAGTATTCCAACGGGGATCTAATCATGAACCGGTCCATGATAACGCAGCTGGAAATGTTTCAGTAGGCACGCAGTTGGCAACGCCGGGTGAATAACAACCTCGCCACGCCAAAGATCGGATGTTGCACATCCCCACCGGCGGTCAAGATTGTTGACACGGTTGAGATCTCAACGCCACGCTGGTGGCTTGCCAAGGCCCGAGTTCCATTCCCTGTTTTCGAGCGTGACGACCGGTGACGGACTGGTATCAAAGAACCTCCGAGGAGTGCCTCGACCAACTGAACACGGATGCCAATCAGGGGCTATCGAGCGCCCAAGTGGCTTCTCTGCGAGAGCGATACGGTCCTAACGAGATCATTGAGACCGGTGGTCGCGGCCCGCTGCGAATCGTGTGGGAGCAACTCAGTAGTGCCATGGTCGTGTTGTTGATCGTCGCGGCGATCGTTTCGGTGTACTTGGATGAATGGGTTGATGCGGCCGTGATCGCCGCCATCGTTCTGCTCAATGGGCTTCTCGGTTTTATCCAGGACTACCGAGCCGAACGGGCGCTGGCCGCTTTGAAGAAGTTGGCCGTGCCGACCGTTCGGGTACGGCGCGAAGGTGCAATCTCCGAGCGATCGGCGCGCGAGTTGGTGCCCGGCGATCTCGTTCTTCTGGAAGTCGGAAACAGCGTTCCAGCCGACTGTCGCCTGTTGGAGTCGGTCAACCTGAAGATCCAAGAAGCCGCGCTGACCGGTGAATCCGAGCCGGTCGAAAAGCAGACCGATCGTCGCCAGGGAGAGAACCTTCCCCTCGGCGATCGCGACAACATGGCCTACATGGGGACCGTGGTGACTTTCGGCCACGGCGCGGGGGTCGTCACCGCAACCGGAATGAAGACGCAACTCGGCCAGATTGCTCAGTCGCTCCAAAGCGTCGAGTCGGAGCCGACACCGCTGCAGCGAAGACTCGCGCAACTTGGCCGCTCGCTGGCCTTGGTCGCCATTGCGATTGTGGCAATGGTTTTCTTGTTGGGGCTTTTGCGAGGCGAAGATCCCCGCTTGATGCTGCTGACCGCCTTGAGTTTGGCGGTCGCCGTCGTCCCCGAGGGCTTACCTGCTGTGGCAACCGTCGCACTGGCGGTTGGCGCGAAACGGATGTTCAATCGCCGCGCCTTGATTCGAAAGTTGCCGGCGGTCGAAACGCTCGGCTCGGTGACCGTGATCTGTTCGGACAAGACCGGGACGCTGACCGAAAACCGGATGACGGTGACGGTGCTTGATGTTGCCGGTGATCGGCTTGATCTAAGCGAGACGCTTCAACGTGGACAGGCATTTGTTGGATCCGATCTTTCCGAGGACGTGGTCGCATTGCGAAACAACGTGGCTGACAGCTCGGCGTTGGCCATGCTGCTGGCCGGGGCCACCTTGTGTAACGATGCGGAGTTGCAACGAGATGAAAGACGCGCGGGTTTTCGCGCCGTCGGTGATCCAACCGAGGGAGCCTTGGCGGTCGCGGCGGCGCGATTGGGTTTGCGTCAAGCGGAACTGATGGAATTGCTGCCGCGCGATGCGGAGGTTCCCTTCGATTCGGACCGCAAGCGGATGACAACGATTCACCACGTTGCCCCCACGATCGACGCTGCCTCGGATCCTACCGTGCGACGGGCCCTCGACGCGTTCGGTCGAATCGAGCCTGAATACCTGGCAATCACCAAAGGCGCCGTCGATAGCATCTTGGCGGTGTGTCGGTATGTTTGGAACGAGGACAAGGCCCAACCGATCGACGATCAATGGCGAAACAACATCGCTGAAGCGAACGAGAAACTGGCCGCGGGCGGAATGAGGGTGTTGGGCGTGGCAATTCGCCCCCTCCATTCATCGGAGTTTGCCTGTCTTGCGCCGGTTGGGCGCGATCCACGCAAGGCTGATTCACCCAAGGCGCCTCCCGAAGAAGAAACGCGTGTTTGTCCCGAAGAAGAGATTGAGCGTGAGCTGATCTTTGTGGGCATGCTCGGCATGATCGATCCGCCCCGCGCGGAAGTTGCCGACGCGGTGGCGCGGTGCCGCTCGGCTGGGATTCGACCCATCATGATTACCGGTGACCATCCCATGACTGCCCTGCATATTGCTAAGCAGTTGAATATTGCCGACGACCGACAAGTCTTGACCGGAGAGGAGTTGGAAGATCATTCGCCGGAGGAGCTGCGAGCGAAAGCCGGATCGACCTCCGTTTACGCGCGAGTCGCACCCAAGCACAAGATGCAATTGGTCCAGGCCTTGCAAGATAGTGGTCACGTCGTCGCG
>JARFQX010000203.1 GCA_029287555.1 Rubripirellula sp.
TCGTCCGCCAAACTCTGACTAACCAAGATTGTCAGCCGCGTTTACCTTTGGCCGATACGAGTCGCACACCCCGCAAGATCGACACGCGTTTGACGTGACGGCGGCGGCCCGAGCGGAAACGTGCCCGTCTCGACCTCCCGCGCTCGGGGGCTCTCACGGAGGCTCGGAGGCACAGAGGTTCCCAACTCTCGGTGTCTCAGTGCCACCGTGAGAGTCCTCTTCGCAACGTCGCACCTGTAAATCAAGAAAGTCGTTCAAACCCTGCGGACCAACGATGCGGCAGATGGTTACGCGGTACGAACGAACGAGCAAGAGCTACCTACCGCAGTTTCAAGACGCGTCGGATTCTTGCCGCGACGGTAGGATCTCTTTCGTCGACAAGTTGCAACCGGAGTCGCTGCGTCATCGCGGGGTCGTTCATCGTGGCCATGACCGAAATCACGCGAAGCCTCACATCCCGACTTGAATCTTCCAGCAGCATCAATAACCAAGGTCGAGGATCAACGCGATTCGATCTGGCAATCGCCTCGACCAGCTCCATTCGTCCAAGCGCGTCGGCACCCGCAAGTTGACGCGCGATCGACAGCTCTTCCCGATCGTATCCGCGTCGCCCCAACTCCGCTTCCGCCTTCTCGCGCAGCGTTGCATGGTCGCTGACAAGCCATCGCATCACCGACGGATCGTCATAGGTTTGCAACGGCGAGTCAACCAGATGGGCCGCCTGGCGAATCTCTGTCGCTGGGACCTCCGTTTCGGTCCGATCTAAATCTCGGCCATCGGGCGCCGGCGTCGAAACGGTTCCCAACGCAACCTCGTCATGGGTGTGAACCGCTTGCAGCTTGCCCCCGGAGCGATAAACCGAGGGCGATTCCGAGGTTTGCACTCGATGACCGCCGTCCTGACTGGCGAAAGCATTTGGTTCGGATCGATCAATCGCGGGAGCGTCTCGGGAAAATCGTGTCTCAACAGGAGGCGGCCACTGCGTCCATAGCTCGTTGGCCTGGGCACGCTCGACGGGCAGCGGTTGTGCACGGATCGCCAGTCTTGTTGGCTCCGTTGTGTCTTCGTCATGAATGGTCGCCGCTAAGGAGTTGGATTCACTTTGGCTCGCTGGAACCATATCAATACCGCTGGCCCGGGATCGACTCGACAACGACAACAACTCGATAGCGTGGTTCGCATCCTCGTAGATTTGTCGAGATTCATCACCAGGATCATCGACCGTCTCCATCAACGTCTGTTGCAGCAAACGGGTCCCCCATCCCGTTCGATCGTCGGGCAAGTCCTTGGCGATCGACGTCAGGGATTCAACAAGGGCGGCGTTTCGACTGCGGCGTTTGGAGCGCTCCAGCACCGACCAATCATTCTGCGACTGCTGCAACAACTCGAACGCGGTCCGGGCGACATCCAAATCGGGGTCTGCCATCGAATTCACCAGTGGCTCGACCGCGGGCGTCCCCAATTCGGCAATCTGAATCAACCTTTCCTTTCGTTCCGCACTCGTCAGCGAAGCAAAATCGTGCGTCAGACGATGCACCAACCAGGCCCGTCCCTGGCTCATGATCACAGCCGTCACCGATAGGCAAAAACCCACCAGCAAGAAAAACCGAATGCCCGACTTGAGAACCTGCTTGCGCGGCCTCGCGTCCATGCTCAATGAGACGGAGAATGGGTTGTCGGATCGGTCGCCAAAGTCCATTTTGGTGCCATCGGAGAGGAGTTGCCTTGAACTACCGCGGCCCCGGATTGTGGTCCCGGCCCCGGATTGTGGTCCTCGACCCCGGATTGTGGTCCTCGGGGGGCAACCACGGCAAGACCACTTTTCTGGCCAGAACCAAGAGCTCGAGCGAAGGACGCCAAGCATGACCTTCCCCGCCAAACCAATCGTCGATTTCTCCCGCCTCATGGGGAATTTGGCAAGCGCACAAGTCTGGGAATACGAAGCGGAGTCCAAACGGACCTGCGACGACTCGGCTGATGAAGCGTTCCGGGCACTGCAGCGGCCACTCGATTTTCCACCCCTGGAAGCAGCGATCGTGCCTGGCGATCACATTGCGATTGCTGTCGATCCGAATATTCCCTCGATTGAAAAAGTGATCCAGGGCAGCGTCGAGGCGCTTCGCCAAGCTGGGGCGGGCGAGATCGATGTCGTCATTTCCGATGAAGTCCACGACGCGACGCTGGCCTCGATTGCCCGACAGGCCGAACAGGGTGAACCACCGTTGCGGGTGATCCGACACAGCGGCTCACAGCGCGAAGACCTGCGTTATCTCGGCGCCGACCCGCAGGCGGAGCCCATTTACTTGAACCGCTGGCTCGTCGACGCCGATTTTGTGCTACCAATTGCCGCCGGGCGAGCCGGTGACGTGGATTGTGAGAGCGATCTAACGGGCATCTTTCCCGCTTTTGCCGATTCACGAGCCCGGCGTCGATTCCTTTCTCGACGGGGCGAATCGGCACCCGAAGGTCCCATGGCTTTTGGCAGCAGCGACGAACCCGCCTGGTTACTCGGAATCCAAGTCATGATCAGTGTCACCGCCAATCAGCGAGGTTGTCTCGGCGAGATTGTTGCCGGGACACCCGACGCCATTCGAAAACAACGGCGACCCGCGCGACGGACGTCGGACGACTTCCCGCCTTCGGCGCCGCTGGTGATCGCATCGCTGGATGGTGACGCCCAGCAACAGTCCTGGGCGAACGCGGCCAGAGCCGTCAACGCGGCCTCTCGCTACGCTTTACCGGGTGGCACAATCGTCTTGTGGAGCGAGATTGACGAGGCAATGCCAGAGGTTGCGAGGACCAACACGCGACTGGAAGCGGACGACTTGGTTACGAGTGACGATTCGAGTGGTGGTGCCGAGGATGGAGAGGAAGGTTTTCCGGTCTGGAACGCGTTCGAGGCCCCGGCTCGAACGCTCGCGCGAGTCAACGAAGACTTTCGCCTGCTGATCCACAGCCGACTCGATCCCGAAACAATTGAATCGATGGGGTTCGGAGTATTGAGCACAGCAGAAGAGTTGCAGCACCTCAGTCGCACGTTCGAGGCCTGCGGTGTGATTCGCGCTGCGCAGTTCGCCGGCACGACGGTGGACAGCGTTCACGGGGTCGGATGACCGCGGTTGCAGGCACGGACCGATGCTCCGAGTTTTGACTTGCTTTTTTATCCGTAAACCGACGCGTCAAGTGTACCTCGCGGTATGTAGTCCGAGACGGAAGACG